>NZ_JBNLYE010000067.1:0-18593 GCF_050172095.1 Bacillus sp. GMs2/2 | reverse complement strand
TCCAAATTTTTATACTTTCTATACATTTTTGTATGTTTATTATTTGACAGATAATTTCGAACTGTTATAATATGGATATGTAAAAATTGCTATTTTCTTAAAAGACATGGGAGTCAGATGAGAATTGTGAAAGGATGAGGGGGAGTGGCACAGATTATGTATCACCACACAGCAATTAATGTATTAGGTCTTTTACAAAACATGTCAAATAATAAAATGAACGATATGCAACTAGAGGCGGAATTAAAAAAAATAGAAAAAGAATTCCAAGTAAAGTATGAAGAATTAGTTGATTTACATAATAGAATGGTATTATTCCAAATAGATATAGAAAAAAATGGCGGGATGCGAGCATATGAAAAATCAACAATTACATGGCTGAAGTCTGAACTAGAGCTACTGTATGAAGTGTATCAATTTTGTCAACGTCACGGTTTAAACATTTTAAATATTTCAAAATACGTAAGTAAAAATGAACTAAATCTTTTTCCAAAAACAGAAAGTCAATTGCAAAATACGTATTATAAATTGAAAAAACGTGAAATACCGTTTGAAAATATTGAAAAACAAAAACCAGGACGAAAGCGAAAATATATACCAGTAAAAGAGACAATCGTTGCAAGAAAACAAGAAAACGAGTACGAATTAAAAGAAGAAATCCAGCATAAAGAGGATGAAAAAAATCTTGTAACAGTTATATCTGGTATCGTTGATAACTTTGAAACAATTAATCAATGTAGTGAAAGGAAAGAAGACGAACTACATCAGTTTATGGAAGGTATTTATAAGCTTTCTAGCATGGCAGCAGGGCGTTCTAGAGAAGCAAAGAATACACGTAGTCTAGAAGGTGAATTGCAGTCGTTACAACTGGAAAATGAAAGGCTAAAACGAGAGAAAGAAGAGCTTGTACAAGATATTAAAGGTATGACGCAGCTTTTAATTCATTTCATTACAAGTTCGGATATTGATCAAATACGTAAATTACCAACTTTCGTACAAGATTGTAAAATGGAATTACATAAACTAGGTCTATATAATGCACAAGACGGTAAAATGAAAATAATGGTTGACCGTAGCGGACAAGTTATGACGGTAACACAGTAATAAAATTTGGGTACAAAATAAAAGGGAGATACATAGTTTATATGTATTTCCCTTTTGTTTTGTATGGAATCGTTCCAAAGAAGGAAGATTCATTTTTATGATTGTAGTAGTTTAGAGACCATTTGCGGAATTTGGTTCGTTTGTGAAACCATACTAAGTGCAACTTCAGTCAATAATTTGAACTTTAAAAAATCACTCATCTCCTGCGCCATGTCTGCATCTTCAAATAGAGATGCAACATCTGTTAACGCCATACTTTGATTATTTAAATTTTCAATATTAAACTGTAAACGATTTATCATTGCACCAAGGTCGGCACGATGAAGTGACACACTTTGCAAAGCCTCTTCGATTTTACGGATTGCCGCTCTTGCTTCTTGTTCCGTTGAAATCTTGATGTCATGTTGTGTAGGGGAAGGGGGAATAGATTTTGATATATGTACCGTATGACCGATATCGTCTAATGTAATAGGACGGTTTTGACCGTCAAATACGGATAAATCATTAAACTCAGTCGTCTCACCAATATAGCGAATTTGTTCTGTTAAAGATTGAAACTCTTTATTCAGCGAATGACGGTTTTTATTTGAATTTGTACCGTTTGAGGATTGAACGGCTAAATCACGCATACGCTGTAAAATATTTGTCACAGTTTGAAGGGCAGCTTCCGCCGTGCGAAGCATCGATATTGCATCCTCATTATTACGAATCGCCACGCGCATACCACTTGCTCTCGCATGCATACGAGTCACAATTGCAACATTAGCGGGATTATCAGAAGCATGGTTTAACTTCTTACCAGTCGCCAAGTGCTCCATCGCAACATTCATACGCTTCTCATTCTCATACAACGACTGCCTAGCATTCCTACTTAAAACATTTGTACCAATACGCATAATAGACACTCCTTATAGATTGATATAGTTAGTGTTCTAAAGCTAATAAAAGGTCATGAAAAGATAAAAAGGCTTATGCTTATTTGCTATTTGTGTTTTAGCATAAGAGGGGGTCAAGATAAGCACTAACCGCTTCTATGCACCGCAGATGCTCTCTTCCATCAAAAAAAGAAGTTTTTATAAAAAATAAACCTCTCTGCAAGCAGAGAGGTTTATTCAGGAAACTAACTCAAATGGCTTATTGTAATAATTTAGAAACCATTTGTGGAGTTTGGTTTGCTTGAGAAAGCATGCTGATACCAGCTTCGTTCAAGATTTTGAACTTAGTCATTTCAGACATTTCTTTCGCCATGTCAGCGTCTTCGATTTGAGAAGCAGCTGAAGCCATACTAGCAGATTGGCTCTTAAGGTTGTTTACGTTAAAGTCAAGACGGTTTAATGTAGCACCTAGAGTTGCACGGTTAGAAGCAACTGTTTTTAAAGCAGCATCAATTGCATCAACTGCTAAAGATGGGTTTGATGTATTTGTTGTACCAGCTGTAAGACCAGTAGTTGCAGCTGTAAATTCAGTATTAATATCATTTGCTGCTGCTTTTTTTCCAGCCGCATCAGCTGCAGTGAAGCTGTTAAATGCATTTTCTACAGCTTGTACTTTAGTTTTATCAGTGATAAAACCTTTAATTTTATCGAAAGCTTCTTTAGCATTATTAACATCAAGTGCAAGAGTATCCGGATCTGCATTTTGTGTTGCAGTTGCAAGACGAGCCATTGTCTCTGTAGCTACTTTAAGATCAGAATCTGTAAGTTTCTCAGTACCGATATCAATTTTGTCAAGGCCTAACTGGTTAAGACTAACGCCTTTTAAATCGATAGAGATTTGTTTGTTAGTATCAGCAGAATCTAAAGATTGAATCTTAACACTATTGTCAGCTTTTAATAGAGTTTTATCATTAAACTCTGTATTATCAGCGATGTAAGAGATTTGTTCTTTTAATTTACCGAATTCTTTTTGTAATGCTTGTTGGTTGTCAGTTGTATTCGTACCGTTCGCAGATTGGTTAGCGATGTCACGCATACGAAGTAAGATGTTAGATACTGAGTTTAAAGCTGAGTCAGCTGTACGGATTAAAGACATACCGTCTTGTGTGTTGTTAGCTGCAACACCTAATCCGCTTTCACGAGCACGCATACGAGTTGCGATTGCAAGACCTGCTGCATCGTCAGAAGCGTTGTTGATACGTTTACCGCTTGATAAACGGTCCATAGCGTTGCTCATTTTAGCTTGGTTTTGGCGCATGTACTCTTGTGTACGCATGCTGTTAATGTTTGTATTAATTCTCATGTTAAGAAACCCCCATTTTTTTATATTGACTTTTCTGCAAATTGAAAAACGGTAATATGCGAAAAAATCAATTTCGAGATTTATTGTAATCCTTGCCACAACGGGTGTCAACTAAAAATTCGAATTAATAAATATAAAAAAATAACAGTTTAACAATATATTCATTTTTTTATTACATAATTATTAAAAGGATTATTGCAAACTTAAAAAAAAAACTCTAATATTAGATTATCTTTGTTTACCGAAAAGGTGATATTATGATAGTTGGAAATATAGTAAAAGAAGTGCTTGCATATAAGAAAGGACAAATTCAGCAAAGGCTAAGTAGTCCACAAGCATTCGTTAGTAGTCGTTTTCAAGAGAAGTTGCAGAGTGAACCTGCGAAGGAGACGAAGGCTACTACGCAACCGGCAAAAGTAGAAGATATGAGTCAGCCGGTACAATCTACGAAAATAGAAGCGGTTGTTAATAAACCGGTAGAAACTATTAATAAAGTAGAGGAAGCGAGTAAGTCTGAAGAAAAGGCTGAAACGAAGAAAGCAGATGAAGTGCAAGTTGCGCAAAAAGAGTTTGAACGACGTTTCCCAGAAACGAAAAATGAGGCTGCTGATACGTGGGAATTAACGAAGAAGTATAATATTCAAAAAATACGTTCTTCCAATGAAGGGAAGTATGAGGATATTATTGATCGTGTAAGTCGTACATATGGAATTCCAAAAACGTTAATTCAAAAAATGATTGAAGTAGAGTCTAATTTTAATCCGAAAACGGTATCACATGCAGGTGCGATGGGTCTTATGCAGCTTATGCCAGCGAATGTGAAGGAGATGGGTGTGAAGAATCCATTTTCACCAGCTGAAAGTATTGAAGGTGGCGTGAAAGAGTTAAGCGGTTATTTAAAGAAAAATAACGGCGACTTAGTATTGGCGCTTGCTTCTTATAATGCTGGTCCTGGTAATGTGAGAAAGTACGGAGGCGTACCGCCATTTAAAGAAACGCAAGGATATATTAAAAAAATATTAAATATCGACGTTTCAAAATAAGAAGTTTCATATATAGAGAGAACATGAAATTTTCGTGAACATGATATGGGAGTTGGCTAGATTTGAAATTACAAGATGATATTCCGTTAACAATTTATTTTGAAATCGGAAATACGAAAAAGAAAATTGAAGATCTGCTTCATATTACGAAAGGTACATTGTATCGTCTTGAAAATTCAACGAAAAATACGGTGCGTCTTATGCTTGAGAATGAAGAGATTGGAACCGGAAAGATTTTGACGAAGAATGGAAAGATGTACGTTGAAATCGTTGAATTGAAAAGGTAGGGAAGGGGATTGTCATGAGTGGCGAAAAATTAAGCCAAGAGCAAATTGATGCCCTGCTGAAGGCGGTAAATGAAGGCGAGGAAATGCCAGCTTTCGCACAAGAAGCAGGAAAGCAAGAGAAATTTCAAGAGTATGATTTTAATAGACCAGAGAAGTTCGGTGTTGAGCATTTACGTAGTTTGCAAGCGATTGCTTCTACGTTTGGGAAACAGACGTCACAGACGTTATCAGCGCGTATGCGTATTCCAATTGAACTAGAGCCTTCAACGGTTGAGCAAGTTCCATTTACGAGTGAGTATGTGGAGAAAATGCCGAAAGATTATTATTTATATTGTGTAATTGATCTCGGTTTACCAGAGCTTGGAGAAATTGTTATTGAGATTGATTTAGCATTCGTTATTTATATTCATGAATGTTGGCTTGGCGGAGATAGTAAGCGTAACTTTACGATGCGCAGACCGTTAACAGCATTTGAGTTTTTAACGCTTGATAATATATTCTTGCTTCTTTGTAAAAATTTAGAGCAATCATTTGAAAGTGTTGTTGCGATTGAACCGAAATTTGTAACGACGGAAACAGATCCGAATGCATTAAAGATTACGACAGCGAGCGATATCATTTCATTACTTAACGTAAATATGAAAACAGATTTTTGGAATACGACGGTGCGTATCGGGATTCCATTCTTATCTGTTGAAGAAATTATGGATAAGTTAACGTCTGAAAATATTGTCGAACATTCTTCAGACAAGCGTAAAAAGTATACGTCTGAAGTGGAAATGAAAGTAAATCAAGTGTACAAACCTGTTCACGTTGCAATTGGTGAGCAGAAAATGACAATGAGTGAGATTGAACAAATTGAAGAAGGCGATATTATTCCGCTTCATACGAAAGTTTCGGATGAATTACTTGGTTATGTAGATGGAAAGCATAAATTTAATTGTTTTATTGGAAAAGATGGAACGCGTAAGGCGCTCCTATTTAAAAGTTTTGTAGAGTAGGAGGATCCATATGAAGCATGAAGTATCTCCCGTGTCATTAATGGGATTAGAAGATTTTGCAGGAAAGCGAAATGAAGCAGGCAAAGCACATATCGATACTGTTTCAGATATTTCGATTGAACTTGGTGTAAAGCTTGGAAAGTCATCTATTACGCTTGGTGATGTAAAGCAGTTAAAAGTTGGCGATGTTCTTGAAGTAGAGAAAAACTTAGGACATAAAGTAGATGTGTATTTAAGTAATATGAAAGTCGGCATCGGTGAAGCAATCGTAATGGACGAGAAATTCGGTATTATCATTTCTGAAATTGAAGCTGATAAGAAACAAGCGGCGCTTATGAAAGCGCAAAGTCAAATGCAAGATAAAGAGTAGAGGAGGAGTCATATGTCGTATATGACGACCTTATTTCAAGTCGTTTTACTGTTTGGTGCGCTCGGTTACGGTGCATATTATATGACGAAAAAGACGCGCAAACAGCAGTTTTTTAAGCAGGGTGAAAATGGACATATTCAAGTAAAAGACGGCGTGTATTTAAATCATCAAACGAGTGCCTTTTTATTTGAAGTGGACGGAAAGCAAGTGTTCACTGTTATTAGTAATAACGGTGTGCAGTCTGTGCAATTAACCGGAACAGGAAATCAGTTTCAACAAGCACTAGAAGACGCGGTAAAGACTGAAACGAAAAAAGTAGAGGATCCATCATGAGAATAAAGAAACAGTTATCATTATTAGCCGTTATTTTCGTATTTTCTATCGTTTTTTCAATTATTTTTGTAAATCCAGCGTATGCGGCCCCGAACGGTTTTATTAATTTCGAAAATGGAAAAGAGTTTACGAGTAATTCAAGTGTACAACTATTTGCGCTCGTTACCCTTTTATCATTATCTTCTTCTATCGTTCTATTATTTACACATTTTACTTATTTTATGATCGTTCTAGGGATTACACGTCAAGGACTTGGGGTAATGAATTTACCACCAAACCAAGTACTTGTTGGACTTGCATTATTTTTATCACTCTTTACGATGCAGCCTGTACTCGGGCAACTGAAGAGCGATGTGTGGGATCCGATGACGAAAGAGAAAATAACAGTAAGTCAAGCTGCGGAAACGACAGCTCCTATTATGAAAGAATATATGTCAAAGCATACGTATAAGCATGATTTAAAAATGATGCTGAAAGTACGCGGAGAAGAGTTGCCGAAAGATTTGAAAGATCTTTCACTATTTACGCTCGTACCATCCTTTACGTTAACGCAAATTCAAAAGGGTTTACTAACAGGGATGTTCATTTATTTAGCGTTTGTATTTATAGATTTGATTATTAGTACACTTTTAATGTACCTCGGGATGATGATGGTACCGCCGATGATTTTAAGTTTACCGTTTAAAATACTCGTTTTCGTATATTTAGGTGGATATACAAAAATCGTCGACATTATGTTTAAAACGGTCGCCTGAAGCGTTTGATGCTATGTGATAGGAGTCATATAAATGAATACGTCACCAATTATAGATATTTTTCAAACCTTTTTTTATAAAGGGGTTATGATTTTAATGCCGGTTGCCGGCGTAAGTATGATTGTCGTTATTATCATCGCTGTCATTATGGCGATGATGCAAATTCAAGAGCAAACGCTGACGTTTTTACCGAAAATGGCGAGTATTGTCCTCGTTATTATCATTTTAGGTCCGTGGATGTTCCAAGAGTTAACGACGCTTATTTTAGATTTATTTGATAAAATCCCATCGCTATTGCGTTCGTACTAAGATAGGTGAACTGAAATGAATATGGAATTATGGGCGGCGACGTTTTTTGCGTTTTGCCGCATTACTTCATTTTTATATTTTTTACCGTTTTTCTCAGGACGATCTATTCCAGCTATGGCGAAGGTTACATTTGGGCTCGGTCTGTCGATTACAGTTGCCGATCAAGTTGATGTTTCTCATATAAAGACGGTTTGGGATGTAGCTGCTTATGCAGCGACGCAAATTGTCATTGGATTATCTCTTTCAAAAATTGTAGAAATGCTGTGGAACATTCCGAAAATGGCTGGACATATTTTAGACTTTGATATCGGTTTATCACAGGCGAGTTTGTTTGATGTGAATGCAGGATCACAGTCTACTTTACTTTCAACACTTTTTGATATGTTCTTCCTCATTATTTTTATTTCACTTGGCGGCATTAATTATTTCGTTGCCACGATTTTAAAGTCGTTTCAATATACAGAGGCGATTTCAAAATTGCTGACGACTAGTTTTTTAGATAGTCTACTCGCAACGCTATTATTTGCGATCACATCAGCGGTTGAAATTGCTCTTCCGCTCATGGGAAGTTTATTCATCATTAACTTTGTTCTTATTTTAATTGCAAAAAACGCTCCGCAATTAAACGTTTTTATGAATGCATACGTAATTAAAATTACGTGCGGTATTTTGTTTATTGCGATGAGTGTACCGATGCTCGGTTATGTGTTTAAAAATATGACGGATGTATTACTTGAAGAGTATACGAAACTATTTAACTTTTTCTTAACGAAGTAGGGGGAAGCGCATGGCAAAGGATAATAAAACAGAAAAGGCCACCCCGCAGAAGCGTAAAAAATCGCGTGAAGAAGGGAATATTGCCCGGAGTAAAGATTTAAATAATTTATTTTCCATTCTCGTATTAGCAGTTGTCGTTTATTTCTTCGGAGATTGGCTAGGGTATGAGATTGCGAACTCCGTAGCGGTGCTGTTTGATCAAATTGGAAAAAATACAGATTCAACCGAGTATTTTTATTTAATGGGGATTTTATTACTGAAAGTATCGGCTCCGATATTAATACTCGTATACGCTTTTCATTTATTCAATTATATGATTCAAGTCGGGTTCCTATTTTCTTCTAAAGTCATTAAACCGAAAGCATCACGTATTAATCCGAAAAACTATTTCACGAGACTGTTTAGTCGTAAAAGTTTAGTAGATATTTTGAAATCACTGTTTTATATGGGATTAATCGGTTACGTCGCTTACGTTCTTTTTAAAAAGAATTTAGAGAAAATCGTGAGCATGATTGGATTTAACTGGACTGCGTCACTTACTGAAATTATTAGGGAAATTAAATTTATTTTCTTAGCAATTTTAATTATTTTAATCGTTCTTTCTATTATTGATTTCATTTATCAAAAATGGGAGTACGAGCAAGATATTAAGATGAAAAAAGAAGAAGTGAAACAAGAGCATAAAGATAATGAAGGGGACCCGCAAGTAAAAGGGAAACGAAAAAACTTTATGCATGCAATCTTGCAAGGAACAATTGCGAAGAAGATGGATGGCGCAACGTTTATTGTAAACAACCCGACTCATATTTCGGTCGTACTTCGTTACAATAAACACGTTGATGCAGCACCAATTGTCGTTGCAAAAGGGGAAGATGAGCTCGCGTTATATATACGAACGCTTGCCCGTGAACAAGAAATACCAATGGTGGAAAACCGTCCGCTTGCTCGTTCTTTATATTATCAAGTCGAGGAAGATGAGACGATTCCAGAAGATTTATACGTAGCTGTAATTGAAGTTATGCGCTATTTAATTCAGACGAACGAACTTGAAGTATAATAGCGCGTTTGGAGGAGATCTCTTTGTTTAAGATAGAGTCTGCAAGAACCTATTTTTCTATCTTTTTAGCAGCGTCATTCGTAGTGGCGCTCTTAATTCCACTTCCACCATTTATACTTGATATCATTATCGTTTTTCTACTAAGTATGTCAGTGCTTATTTATATGCGAGCGACAAGTATTAACGAGTGGGATGAATTAAAGTCATTTCCAACGATGTTGTTATTAATCGGGATTTTCCGCGTATCGATTAACGTTTCGACGACGCGAGCGATTTTGACAGATGGAAATGCAGGTCATGTTATTGAAGAGTTCGGCCAGTTCGTAATTGGCGGAAACTTATTAATTGGTATCGTTATTTTTACAGTATTAATCATATTCCAGTTTATTGTTGCAAACGGTGCGTCTCGTACAGCTGAAGTAGCAGCTCGTTTTACACTTGATTCTTTACCAGGGAAACAAATGTCTATCGATGCTGATTTAAACCAGCGTATTATTTCAGAAAAAGATGCACAAGCAAAACGAAAAAAATTAAATATGGAAACAGAGTTTTATGGGGCGATGGATGGTGCCGGAAAGTTCATTAAAGGGGACGTTATTTTCGGGATTGTCATTTTATTCGTAAACATTATTTTCGGTTTAATTGTCGGAATGATGCAGCAGGGGATGAGCTTTGCAGATGCGGCTCTTCATTATACACAGTTAACTGTCGGTGACGGAATCGTAAACCAAATTGGATCGCTAATGCTTGCAATTTCAACAGGTATTATCGTAACGCGTGTATTTGACGGCTCACCAGATACAGTAACAGAAGGTATCTTTAAAGAGTTATTAGCGCATGAAGTCGTTGTATATGCGCTCGGTGGTTTATTTATCGCAATGGGTATTTTTACTCCGCTACCGTTTCTACCATTCGCACTCGTTGGCGGAACAATTATCTTCTTAGGAATTCGTAATAAAAATCGAATAAAGAAAGAAAAAGAAGACGAGCTTCAAAAAGAAATAGAAATGATCCAAGGCGAAGATGAGCAACTGCAACAAGTAGAAGATTCATTTGGAGTATTTACGGATAAATATCCAATTATAGTAGAACTCGGTTTAGATTTAGCAGCACTTGTAAAGCAGAAAATTAACGGGGAAACAGCGCGTGATAAAGTTGTTCTTATGAGGAAGTCAATTATTACTGACCTTGGTATTAACGTTCCTGGAATTAACTTTAAAGATAATACGAGCTTTAGACCACGCGGACGTTACATTATTCGAATTAAAGGTGCGAAGGCGGCTGAAGGTGTTTTAAAATCAGGTTATTTATTAGCACTGAAAACACCAAACGTAATGGCTGATTTAGATGCAGAGCCAGCGAAAGATCCAATTTTTGGTGAAGATGGATATTGGATTTTAGAGCATATGGTGCAAGATGCACAAATGAAAGGCTATCAAGTGTTAGAGCCACTTAGCATATTAATTACACATTTAGATGTTGTCGTTAGACGTAATCTTCATGAATTAATTCAGCGCCAACATGTAAAAGACTTAATTAACTCGCTTGAAAATGATAATGGCGTTCTATTAGAAGAGATTAAGAAAAAAGAAATTGATTTATCACTTGTTCAAAATGTTATTAAACAACTTCTAAAAGAAGGTATTTCTATTCGTGATTTACCAACAATTATTGAAGGTATTATTGACGGCAAAGAAATTTATCAAAACCACGTGGATGGTGTAACATCATTTGTTCGTGAATGTATTTCAAAAGTTATTTGTGAAAATGCGAAAAATCCGGACGGAAAAATATATGCAGCGCTCTTCTCTGATTCAATCGAGTTAGATGCGGATGTTGTGAATAATTCATATCAAGGTTACTTATTAAACTGGGATTTAGATTTAGAAACACGTGTCGTTGAGCAAGTGCAGCGCGTCTTTAAGCAAGCACGTTTAATGGGAAGAGAACCAGTGTTATTAACACGTAGAAAAGATTTTAGATTTGCGATTGTAAGACTGCTAGAACGTTATCAAGTGGAAGCACAAGTACTTTGTATTAGTGAATTAGCACCAGAAATTGTTGTGGATCAAATTGCCTATATTGAATAGTAGGGGGTGAAGTAATGGAAAGTACAGAAAAGAAAGAAGCGTTAATGCGAATAAAAGCAGCTTCGAAAAATGAATTGTATCGAAAGTTATTTGACCAATATGGTACAGATTATTATTACGTTGTCGATGAAAGTGTAAAACGAAATATACCGTTTTTTTGGAAAAAGGATTATGAAATGTTAGTTGCATTTCCAGAAGAAAAACAGGAAGAAGTGAATGAAAGTACAGCTCAATTTCATGAACAATTAATGGATGTTGTGAATGATCCTTCAGAACAAATTGTGAAGGCGAATGGAATTCAATCAGTACTGCACAATTTAGAAAACGTAACGACTTCTATGTCATACGCGGCGATGCAAACAGGAAATAGTGAAGAATGGGCAAGAAAAAAAGAGAAACTATTAAAGCTGTTTGAAAAAGGAATCGTCGTTGTGAAACCGATGAAAGAAACGGAAGTAACGAAAAAGAAAAAAGTTGTGAAACAAGTCGTTCCAGTAAAGAAAGAAGAAGTAGCTCCAAAGAAAGAAAATCAAGAATCTGTACCGTTTATTATTCAAAAAGTAATTCGGATGCTAGAACAAAACGATGTGGAACAATATTTCATTCATGCATATGCTGAAAAGTTAAAAATAAAGTTTGAAAATGCAACGATGATTACGGAAGAAGAAGTTATCAGGTACATATTGGAAGATATGAAATCTCATTTTAATACGGAAAACGTCTTTGAAAAAGAAGTACAAACAATTGCATTAATAGGTCCAACTGGCGTTGGTAAAACGACGACACTTGCGAAAATGGCATGGCAATTTCACGGTAAGAAAAAAACAGTTGGTTTTATAACGACCGATCATTCGCGCATAGGGACAGTGCAGCAATTGCAAGATAACGTAAAGACAATTGGATCTGAAGTAATTGCTGTGCGTGATGAAGCTGCAATGACAAGAGCGCTTACGTATTTTAAAGAAGAAGCACGCGTCGATTATATTTTAATTGATACAGCAGGGAAAAATTATCGTACGTCAGAAACAGTGGAAGAAATGATTGAAACGATGGGACAAGTAGAACCAGATTATATTTGTTTAACGTTATCAGCTTCAATGAAAAGTAAAGATATGATTGAAATTATTACAAACTTTAAAGATATTCATATAGATGGTATTGTGTTTACGAAATTTGATGAAACAGCAAGTAGTGGCGAATTGTTGAAAATTCCAGCAGTATCATCAGCTCCTATTGTATTAATGACAGATGGCCAAGACATAAAGAAAAATATACATATCGCTACAGCTGAACATTTAGCAAAACAAATGTTACAAACATCGTAGAAAAGAGGTGAAGAATAAGGCGTTTGCCTTATTCAAACGAATATGAACGGTCTTTATATAGGTTCTATGGGCATGATGAATTACATGCAGCGCATTAATGTTCATTCGAATAACGTTGCAAATGCTCAAACTACAGGATTTAAAGCAGAAAATATGACGTCTAAAGTATTTGATGTACAAGACACATATCGCCGCGGAGATGGAGCGGTAACAAATATCGGTTCGGTCGATTACGCTGTAGTACCAGCTGCAACGCATGTGAATTTAGTACAAGGAAATATACAAATGACAAATAGCGCTACAGATTTCTTTTTAGATGACGGCGCGGCCGGCACAACATCATTTTTTGTTACTTCTAAAAATGATGAAACGTTTTTAACGAGAGATGGTAGTTTCACATTAAATAGTGATCGATATTTACAAACATCTTCAGGTGCTTTCGTAATGGGAGAGAATAATGAGCGTATTCGTATTCCAGAAGGAGCAAAGGTTGCTGTACAAGCAGACGGTACATTATATGATGAAGTAACACAAAATAATATTGGTCGTTTGCAAACAAAAACAGTAGATGCAGAAACGAATGCACGTCTCGTGCAACGTGAAAACAAAAGCTTTACACTAGCAGAAGGAAACATTGCTAATTTACCGAACGGAACAGGAATAGTAAAAAATCATATGCTAGAAAATTCAAATGTAGATATGACGAAAGAGATGGCAGATCTTATGACAGATCAAAAGATGATTCAAGCATCACAGCGTGTTATGACGTCATTTGATAAAATTTATGAAAAAGAAGCGAATGAAATATTGAGATAGTGGACTCCTAATAAAGGAGTCTTTTATTAATTTAAAATTTCAGAATTATCAATTGACTTTATGGAGCTTCTTTTTTATATTAGTAGGTATAACTATAACTACTAAAGAGGTGAGAGTATGACAACGGCATTATATTTAGAAGATGCATACAAAACGAGTTGCGAAACAGAAGTGATAAGAGTAGAAGGGAATAAAGTATTTGTAAAAGAAACAGTTTTTTATCCAACTGGTGGAGGACAGGAATGTGATACGGGTGTCATTGTACAAGATGGGTCTGTATTTGAAGTTGAAAAAGTAAAGAAGGAGCAAGGAGAAATAGTTCACTATATAAAAGATGAAGCTCAAGTAAAGTTAGGTCCAGTTAAATTAGAGATAAATTGGGAAAGACGTCATAATTTAATGTGTCATCACTCTTTACTGCATCTTATCGGAGCTGTTGTTTATGAAAAGTATGGAGCTCTATGCACTGGAAATCAAATTTATCCTGATAAAGCACGTATCGATTTTAATGAGTTACAAGAGTTATCGAGCGTGGAAGTAGAAGAAATTGTTGAGGAAGTGAATAAACTTATTAAGCAAAATAAAGAAATTTCCACTCGTTATATGAGCCGCGAAGAAGCAGAAAATGCTGTAGGAATGATTAAAACAGCAATAAATCTCCTGCCAACTACTATCCAAGAAATCCGCATTGTTACAATTGAAAATTTAGACGAACAAGCTTGTGGAGGCACACATGTGAAAAATACGAGTGAAATAGGAACACTTGTTATTGATAAAGTAAAAAGTAAAGGGAAGCAAAATCGTCGTTTTGAAGTAAGGGCGATTTAGATTGTGAGGGGTTACCGATGGATGAAATTATAAAGGAATTACAAAAGTTAGGATTTTCTCAGTATGAATGTAAAGCGTATATTGGACTACTAAAACATTCCCCAGTAACGGGCTATGAAGTGAGTAAACAAACAGGAGTACCTCGTTCTATGATTTACGAGGTACTCGGTAAGTTAATGGATAAAGGAGCAGTGCATATTGTACCTTCTGAACCAGTTAAATATGTACCAGTACCCGCTACCGAATTAATGAATCGAATGCGAAAAGACTTTGAAAAGTCCTTTGAATTTTTAGATGAGAAATTAAATTGTTTAGAACAAGAGCGACAAATAGATGTAATTTCGCATATTCGTTCAAATGATCGTGTTTTGAAAGAAATATGCAATATAATTAGTAGAGCTAAGGAAGAGTTATGGGTTTCTGTATGGGAAGAACAAGTGCATGAAATTGAACCATACATTCATCAAAAGGAAGAGGAAGGCGTACATATATTTTCAATCTTATTTGGAGCTCCAGAAACAAAAATAGGAGCGACGTTTCATCATAATTATATGACGCCCCACGTTGTTGAAAAGAGAATGGGTGGTCATTTAACTGTTATTGCTCGTGATGGAGAGGAAGTATTAATTGCGAACTTCTCAAATGATAGCACTTCATGGGCCGTTACAACGTATGACCCAGCGCTAGTTCTCGTTGCTACAGAGTATGTGCGGCACGATATTATGGTTGAAGAAATCACAAAGGAATTTGGAGCTGATAAGTTAGATACGTTATGGCGTGAAAATATAGATTTAGTTCATGTCGTAACAGGAAAACGAACTTTAGAAGGAATGGAGGATGATAGAGATGAGTAAAGCTCAGGCACATGTAGCTTTGCAGAGTGACGATACATTTCAGCAAGGAGTAAAAGATTGTTTACCAACTGTATTTGGTTACTTGAGCATCGGTATAGCAGCTGGTGTAATTGCAAAAACAGCTGGTTTCTCCATCATTGAAATTGCGTTTATGTCCACTTTAATTTATGCAGGTTCTGCCCAATTTATATTAGCTGGTATGTATGCAGCCGGTGCTCCTGCTTCCGCAATTATTTTTACTGTATTTTTTGTTAACTTGCGCCACCTTCTTATGAGTGCTGCGCTTGCGCCATACTTTATGAAACTGCCTCTATTTAAAAACTTACTAATCGGTTCTCAAATTACAGATGAAACGTTCGGTGTTGCAGTGCAGCATGCAGCGCAAAAAGGATATTTAGGCGAAAGATGGATGATTGGGCTAAATGTAACGGCTTATTTAAACTGGATTCTTGCTACTATTATCGGCGGGCTATTTGGTGAGTGGATACCAGATCCACATACATACGGGATGGATTATGCATTACCAGCAATGTTTATCGGATTATTTGTACTTCAGCTCATAAGTAGTAAACCAAAGCTAGCAATTCATTTAAGTGTTGCAATTGTAGCGATTATTATCGCATACGTTTCACACTTATTTATGCCAGATAGTATAGCGGTTATTATCGCAACATTACTAGCTGCGACGATTGGAGTGGTGATTGAAAAATGGAAATGAGATTAGACGTATTATTACTTTTACTAGCAGCAGGAGCTGTTACAATCGTGCCACGTATTTTACCTCTACTCGTATTTAGCAAACTACAAATTCCTGACTGGGGTTTAAAATGGTTAAATTACATACCAATTGCGATATTAGCAGCGCTTTTAGCACAAGTTTTATTTATGCATGAAACGATGCAGTGGGATTATCTTATTGCAGCAATTCCAACATTTCTTGTAGCGATATATACTCGTAGTTTATTAGGTACAGTATTAACGGGAGTGATTGTGATTATTTTGTTACGTTTCCTTTTCTAAAAAGGATTACACTCATATCATAGCGAAAAGTGTAATAACATGAAAAATATAGGGGTGGTGTTATGATACTTTTAACGATAGGAGCAATTTTGTTAACGTTATTTATTTTCTTTATTATCGGCTTTATTACGTTTATGATGTTTGTTGATAAGGCGACACCTCAAATATATTATACACCTTGTGAATCAGTGACAGTGAAAACTAAAGGTAAACATAGAAGGAAGAAAAGTTGAACGTTAGCTTTTCTTCCTTCTTCTATTACATCCCGGAAAGAACTAACAACAATAATCCAAATAAAAAACTAGTCAAGGAAAGAAAACCGATCCATATGGAGAATACACGATTATTTCCCCATTCACGCCAGAAAGTTATAAAACCTAAAATACAAAGGAAAAACCAAATGGGTAAGAATATGAACTCACTAACTTTCTCGGGGAGTAGCGAATAAAAAGTTGTTACATATAAGATCCAATTAGTAAAAAATAAAATGCAAACGATAATAGATTGTAAGTAGGGGCGGTTGAAAAATCCTCCTTTTTTTACGGTTATAAAAATGATAGTTAGCGCTGAGATAAAGGCAATGAGTATGAAAACAAGTAAGAGTAATGTCAGCGTCATTTGAGTCTCCTTCATAAGCTTGTTTTTATCCTGCATTAACGGGCAGTAAGACCCCCGCCTCAAAATTCAGCGTAAGAAAAGAGGTTATGTGGGGGATGAACAACCCCCACGGATTAAAGTTTCACTTTACAAGAAATGAATCTATTAAATTGTATGCTTGTTTTGTAGAGTGCTCGTTATATTTTTCAGTGTACGGATTTAGAAATCCATGTTCACCGTGTAGTTGTTTTATTTCTAATAAAGGGTTATTCTGTTGCTGCAATGTTTGAATGAAAGAGGATACTGAAAAACTAGCTTCTTTTTCAGGGAATATAAGTAGTGTAGCGCATGCAGGCTTTATGTGAACATAGTCGCGTATACGAGAACCGTAACATCCGATAATAAAATCTATTTTCGGATTGTTACTACATAGCCATGAGATGGTAGCTCCAACACTAAAGCCGATAAGTCCAATATGTGTATAACTACTAGAAAGATGAGAAATGAATTCTTCAATTTGCTTTTTTCCATCATCAAATCCAATATGATTTACAAAATGTTCATATGCCTTTTCTTCATCACGATAATGAAATGCATGTTGTAAGTGTAGAAGATTAGGACAGAATACGTCTATATGAGATGAAGTAAAGTGCTGGGTAACGTGATGCATATGGTCGTTCACACCATATATTTCATGAACAATAACGAGAGCTAATTTTTCCTTCATAGTTATATTGTACCTCTATGAAACTTAAATTCTTTCTCAACAAGACAAATACGCAGGTGGAAGTTTTCATACCATTGCTCACGACCTCTTTTTTTCGCTTCTTTATGTAAGGTGTTCTTCTTCCAATTTTCAATCGCATCAAGTGATTCCCAATAAGAAATTGTTATTCCGAGTCCAGAATTACCTCGTGCACTTTCTACACCTAAAAATCCAGATTGTTGCTTTGCAAGTTTCTCCATTTCTTCGGCAACGGTATTATAGTCAGTTGTATTATTTGATAAATTAGAAGTGAATATAACTGCATAATAAGGCTGGTTTTTTTCTAAATTAGATGCCATTATTTTTCCTCCTTAATGTATAGTACGAATAATTAATCCATAGTTTGTATTTTAGCAGGTCACAAAGAGAAAAGAAGTAGAAAATTCTTATTTTTTCAGCTCATGTAAAATAAAGAGTTGAAGAAATTTATAATAAGTAATCTGAAAGAAGAAAAATGCCACTTCAAAAGAGAAGTGGCATTTCTTATATTTCCTCTAAGCTATTAACTGGAACAGTTAATTCGCGTCCTGGGTTTTTTACTTCATATATGCGGGCGGTTTCATTGCTTTCATCGACGTGTTGAATCATAACAGGCATGCCTTGAAAATTGACATTGGCTTGTTCTGCTGACATAGAAAGCTCTATTGCACGTTGAATATTCATTTATATTCCTCCCATCATTATTATCTTTGCTAAAAAAGAGGAATAATATACCATTTAGAGACATTCTTAAAGTTTTTGTATTATTTGTAATGTTTCTTTAATAAATGAAGTGAAGATGGAATCAGGATAGCTATCTATTGCTTGAACGGCTTCTTTTGCCTCTTTTAAGGCAGATTTTTTATCTTGAAGTTCTATATAGCAAAGGGCACGATAAGACCCAGCTGTTAATACCCACGATTGATCAAGTGGATGACTCATATAATCTGGTATGGTAGCGTGTTTTAATATTGCCAAAGCTTCCTTATAACGTTTTAAGCCATACAAAGATTTTCCTTTTTCAAGATAATATAATCCATCGTC
>NZ_JBNLYE010000066.1:0-18601 GCF_050172095.1 Bacillus sp. GMs2/2 | reverse complement strand
GGCCATCTATAATACACGTGTTTAGAAAATTTACTGCTTCTAAATATGACCCTCAAATTCAAGAATATGATCAAAAATTTCAAAGTAGTATACCAATCCCAATTAAGTATTTTTCAGTCAAAAAAATTGATGCATGTATAGTAGCGCTAGAAAGCGGAGCAGCAGATGATTTAAAAGAAGCTTTAGCAATCTGGCAAGTTACTGAAACAAGTACAGTGCAGCATACTTTGTTAGAAGAACAAAATACTCTTTTGAAACAGCAAATACGTACAACAAAACAGGCTGCAAATGCGGCAAGGGATGCGGCAGATGCTGTAGATCAACTCCGCCGTTAGTAATAGAAAACATAAAAAAAGATTCCTTCTGACAGTAGCACTCTACCATACTTTCTAACTCAGGACTTTTCACGTTGGTTAAAAGTCCTGAATCCGGTTATATCATTAGAAAAAAGACACAGAGATTCCTCTCCATGCCTACTAATTTCTTACCTTTTCACCGCATGTACATAATGCACCGTCTCAAAAGCTTTCAAATAATCGTTTCGTCCTTCAAAATATAATACATCAATATCCTCTGGTGATAAATGCTCATAAATGAGTAAGCCCGCCTTCTCTAACAGTGCTTCCATTTCAGCATAGGAATAACATGATTTCATCGGTTCTCCGCCTACCGCAGCCATTTTCAACTCGATTGGACAGTCCCTTTTCCGTAAACAAATTTTCATCGGGATAATCAAAAACGATAGAACTACCTGTCGGAACCATCTCGAATAAACATTCTAATAAACTAGCAAGTTCCTCTTTCGTTAAATAGTACGTAACACCTAAAAGGCTAAAGAAAGTCTTTTTATGTTCAAATCCTTCATTGCGTAACTGTTCATAGGAAAATCCTTTCGTAAAATCCATTGAAACAAAATGAAGGTTATTTGGAACTTCAAGTTCTACTTCTTTTATTCTTTCCTTCTTAAACGCCTGCGTAGAAGGATGATCCACTTCAAATATTTCTATTTTATTTTCTAATTCTCGGTGTCTAAAACTGAATGTATCTAATCCCGCACCGAGTATAACGTATTGTTTCGCTCCTAATGTAATTTCATGTAGTAATACTCTTTCACAATATGCGGCACGTGCTAAAGGTGTTGGTGATAACTGAACTTGCGTAATCCATTTTAATATTTCTTTTGGATTATCTTGAAACTGCTGTGCAATGTCTGTATTGAAGAAATGTATTCCTTGAACCATATTCGTTTCAATATTAATTCGTTCTTTTGGCGAAATGAACTCTTTAGCTACATAATCATCAAAGATTTTCGGATTATCAAATTCACTATGATATGCCCTGCTGAAAGCTGATACTAACGATGTTACACTTGCTTCACCTTGTTTCACGCACATACACTCTCCTTCATTTTCACAACAAAAATAGGGTTCCCCTGGCCAGGAGAACCCTATTATACACCTTATTTTTATATTGGTAAATTATAGCATAAATAAGTTTTTTTGTCAAATTTCCAGCCTACTAACGCTCCAACAATTTGTGTAATCTCTAGCAGGAAGATTTCGATCTACACCGAATATTCCAGTTCATAACAATACAAATGGAGGGCGTCATGAAAAGATTAGTCATCATTACAGTTGGAAAAACACACAGTGGAAAAACTACATTTGCAAAAGCTTTAGAAAAAGAGTTACCCCACTCTTTCGTTATGGATCAAGATAACCAAGCTGAATTTATTAACACGCATTATGAAAAATTACAGCCGGCTGAAGGTGCTAATACATTTAAGCACGGTCTTTCAAAATTCATTGTTGATTATGCGAAAGAACATACAAATTTACACCTTATTATTTGTAATTCCAATCGCAGTAAAAGCGGAAGATTTTATTTACTAAACGAATTATTTCCACAGAATGAATATGTACGCATATTAGTTCATTTTGACATTCCAGATGATGTACTTTACGAAAGAGTGGCTCGAAGCACGCGAAGTACCAATATTTTTAGAGGTGGATATTCTAGTTTCAAAGAAGTACTTGATCGACAACAAACTGAATCACTTCACGATGATGTGGTAGATCCTGTAGAAAACAAGGCTGATTATTTGTTTGTTATTCGCAATAATAAAGATGTAAGCTTTACTATTGAAGAAATTGTTCATCTAGCTAAAGATTTATTCCCTACCCCAAATAAGAGATTATAAAAATTACATAATCATAGATTATTATGCAAATCCTTCCTCTAAGCGCCTAACATAGTATATAATAATAAGATAATCTACTTCTATATGCTCATTTTTACACAAAACAGTTCATGCATATGAAAGAAAAGAGGTACAAAAATATGAAAACAAAACAAACAATCGCTGCGTCTACACTAGCTTTAGCAATGATTGCTGGCGCGAACCCTGCTCATGCGGAAGTAAATGATGCTACTCCTCAGCAAAGTACGGGAGATCGATTAGCTGAAATTAAGCAACATAAACAAGAGTTAGATGCGAAATTGCAGCAACACAAAGAAAACGTGGATCTAACATTGAATGAACTTAACAAGGTTAAGGAAAATGTTGATACGAAGGTGAATGAACTACATGAACGTAAACAAGTTGCTGATGAAAAAATTAACGAGATTAAACAACATAAACAAGAGTTAGATGCAAAACTTCAGCAAGACAAGCAAATCGCCGAAGATAAAATCGCTGAAATTAAAGAGCATAAAAAACAAGTAGAAGATAAAGTTGCTGAAGTAAAAGAGCATAAGCAAAATATCGATAACACAGTGAATGAGATTAAAGAACATAAACAAAATGTCGATGAAAAAGTGAATGAAATGAAGCAACATAAAGAGAACATTGATCAAAAGGTTAATGAACTTAAGGAAGTTAAAAAACAAGTAGATGAAAAATTAGCTGAGTTAAAAAAAGCGAAACAAACTGCTGAGGACAAACTCGCTGAACTAAAAGAAAACAAGCCGAATACTGGTAATACGTTAGAGGAACTTAAGAAAATTAAAGGCAATTTAGACAGTCTTTCCGCTAACTTAGAACTAGCTAAACAAGATGTAAAAAACAAACTAGCTGAATTACAAAAGGCTAGAGAAGATTTACTAAATAAAATTAACGAAATTAAACAATCGAAACAAACTGTTTCAGACGATTTAACAAAGAAAAAACAAGACTTAGATATTAAAATCAACGACTTTAAGCATACTGAGAAAAAAATTGACGACAAATTAGCTGAGTTACATACAACGAAGCAAAATGTTGATAACAAGATTAATGAAGTGTCACAGTCTAAACAAACGCAAGCAGATAATAGTACTAAAAACAATAACGCTAAAGAACTTCCTAACGCTGGTAGCGAGCAATCAAACAATATGGCTCTAGGAATGCTATCTGTATTAGGCGGGATTTTATTAATAACACGCAATAAAATTAAAACGTTATTCTCAAAATAAAGCCATTATACTTATTAAAAACAATGATACAAAGGCCAACCGCATATACGGTTGGCCTTTTTCTTTATATTAACTGTCCATCTCGAAGCGTCAATATACGATCACATACATCAAGCATTCTTTCATCATGTGTAATCATAATTGCTGCTTTTTGGCTCTCTTTCACTTCGCGTTTCATCATTTCAACAACTTCACGTGCGCGTTTTGAGTCTAAGCTTGCCGTTGGCTCATCCGCTAATATTAAATCTGGGTTGTTCATGAACGCACGAGCGATTGCTACCCTTTGTTTTTCCCCGCCAGATAGTTGATTTGGATAATGATTCTTTCTTTCTCCTAATCCAAATGCCGCTAATAAATGATCTGCACGCTTTTCGGATTCTTGTTTACTTTCTTTTTTTAGCTTTGCAATGTAAAGTAACTGTTCTTTCACATTTAAATATGGAACAAGGTTTGCAAACTGGAAAATGAAGCCGATTTTTTTCAAACGAATGTCTGTCATTTCCTTTTCTGATAACTGTGTAATATTTTGCTCACGAATGTAAATATCCCCTTTTGATGGTGATAATAATGCACCCGCGATTGATAATAACGTACTTTTCCCTGATCCAGAAGGACCGACGATTCCGATAAATTCTCCGGCTTTCACATCAAGCGATATCGGATGAAGGGCTGTTACTTCCGTATTCCCTTCTCCGTACACTTTACTTACTTTGTCTAATTTTAATAATGAAGTCATTACATCCCGCCTCCAATTGCTTCTAATGCATCAACTTTTAATACTTGGTATAACGAAATAAGTGTTCCTAAAATACTAATTACGATAAAGATTGCTGCGTATTGTTCAATCATCGGTGTTGTTAATAAGAACGGCATACCCGCTGGTAAAATTTGTTCTAACCCTTGTACAAGAACGATACTAATTACCATCGCAACGACTGATAAGAATAACGCCTGTACGACTAAGCTATTTGCTAAATACGAGTTCTTTGTACCGATTGCTTTTAATACACCTAATTGCTGTGTTTTTTGCAGTGTAATAACGTAGAAGAATACACCGATTAGTAATGCAGCGATAACAAGTAAGAACGCAATGATCATCGTTAATGTTCCTTGTTCTTCTTTAAATCCTGGAATACTTTGTAGCACTTCTTTTTTGTCAATTA
This sequence comes from Bacillus sp. GMs2/2, assembly GCF_050172095.1. Lineage (NCBI taxonomy): Bacteria > Bacillati > Bacillota > Bacilli > Caryophanales > Bacillaceae > Bacillus > Bacillus sp. GMs2/2. Next base: position 13,985 of record NZ_JBNLYE010000066.1, on the reverse strand, counting down.
CGTGTGCATTTTTAATCTCTTTATCTGTGTTAAGTGCAATTGCACTATAATCTTTTTGGTTTGGTTGTGAAATAGATCCCCATACGTCTTCATTTACATAAACGACTGGTGTATGGCTAAACATTTGATCTTTCGTAAATCCAACGATTGTAAATTCTTTCTTTGAAACAGGATCGATAATTGTATCTCCAATATCAATTCCTTTTTCTGTAATTGATTCGTCAGCAACCATCTCGTTGTTTGCTGTACCTAATTTCTCACCTTTTACAATGTTCGGTTCTAAAAATGAATCTCGTTCGCTTGAGAAAATAGCGATATCAACCTTTTTCGAACTATCTTTCTTTTCATATGTTGAAACTTTCACACGAAACGGAACTGCCTCTTTGTCACCTACTTGATTTACTACGTTATCTACATCGTCTTTCTTAATTTGTGAACGAAGTAATTTATTTTCCGCATCATCTGCTAAAACGAACTTATTTGCCTCCATATTTTGAATCGATGAAGCATTATCATATGATAATCCATTTGCTAATCCTGAAATAACAAGGACTAAAAATGATAATAACACCATAATCAATCCGATTAATCCGTATCGTAATTTTGATTGTTTTAATTCACGCAGAGCTAAAAACATTTCGCTCGCTCCTTCCTCTTTCTTTCTATGCACTTATCATAAAAAAGAAATATGAACGGAATATGAACAGAAGATTACAGAGGGTAAGATTTAATTTTCAGAAAGTATTGAAAATAATTGAAATCCTTGATACAATTCAGTCAAATAATATTGACCGAGTAATTTCATTTAAGGAGTTGATCATTTTGAAGCCCGTATTAACACTAACTACTTATAGCCAACTAAAAGCATTAAGCGATCCACTACGTGCCGAAATGATGATACGTCTATGCGAACGTCCTTATACTGGACAATTACTATCTGAGAAATTCGGCATTTCAAGGGCGAAAATTCATTATCATTTAAAAGAATTAGAAAAGAATGGTCTTATAGAGATCGTTTATACAGAGGAAAAGAATGGGATTATTCAAAAGTTTTATCAATCTGTCGCGAAAGGCTTCACCCCTGCTACAGATCTATTACCTCATTTAGAGATAGTAAGCGAATCAGGTCGCCAAATCTTTTTACAAATGATAGAAAGAACGAAAAGCCAAATTCTCGCTGCACCAGAAGAAGCTTTTACATTACAAAATGCAAGTGAAGATCCAGCTAAGTGGAATTACGTTTCATCCTGCTGGGAATTTGATGCTACGCCAGAACAATTTCAAGTGTGGGTGAAAAAGTTTTATGAATTAATGGCTGAATTAAACGAAATCACAAAAGGTGCAGATAAAGATCCGAATAGCAAACCTTATTATATTTCTACTACTGCACTTCAAATCGCTGAGAGAACAATGCAGCAATTTATTAAAAAAGAAGAAAAATCGTAATACGATTTTTTTTACCGAGACGGTCAATTTTATTTTACCGAATAAAATTATTATAAAGGAGTAGATAAAGTGGACATATTAAAAAACCGGAATTTCCTCTTATTATTTTTAGGGAGAATTTTTACAAACATAGGAGATAGCTTGTATTATGTAGCAGCAATGTGGCTCGTATACAAATTAAGTGGTAATCCTTTTTATTCTGGATTGGCTGGTTTCCTTACGTTATTACCTTCTGCATTACAATTTCTTACTGGTCCATTCGTCGATAGATGGTCAATAAAAAACACCCTCGTCATCACACAAGTTTTGCAATGCATTCTTATTTTAATCATTCCAATTACACACTACTTCGACCTACTAACAGTCCACCTACTACTCATCATCATGCCCATCGTAGCTTTTATCGAACAATTCGCCTATCCCGCACAATCGAAAGCTTTACCACTTCTACTGCATAAAACACAATTATTAAAAGGAAACTCACTCTTTTCATTTGCATATCAAGGCATTGATTTAATTTGTACGACTCTTTCTGGAATATTAGTAGCACTATTTGGCGCAATTACTTTATATGTGATCGACTCCTTTACATTCGCGATTACTGCCCTTTTGTTCTTTTCATTAAAAATGCCAAAACAAACTGAAGCAGACACAACACTTTCAACAAAGCAATATTTCTCTGATTTAAAAGAAGGCTTTTCAATCGTCTTTCGTTCATTGATGGGTGTCTTCTTAATCGGTTCCGTTGTCGCTAATTTTTCAATCGGTATGACGATGGCAATACTCCCTTCTTTCGCTGATTCTTTAGGCGGTGTGAAATTATATGGTTTCTTTTTAGCCGCTATATCCGCTGGTTGTTTAATTGGAGCACTATTCAGTTCATGGGTTGGTAAATATAATGTTGGCCGTGTCTCCATTATTAGCTTTGCAACTGGCGCTTTCTTTTGGTTTCTCTCTACGGTTGTACCGTTTCAATGGTTATCCATTTTTTTATTCGGCTTAGCTTGGATACCAATTGGTGCGACCAACATATTATTTGCAACTATTGGTCAAATTGTAATTCCAAACCAATATCTTGGACGCATCAATTCAGTCACACGGAGTATGGGCACAATTGCTATGCCGCTTGGCTCTTTAATTGGCGGATACACTGCGAATGTATATAGTAGCCAACTCATTTTCGCGCTTGCTAGTATTGGGATTTTATTCATTTCCCTCGTATGGCTACTTCATCCGAAATTACGGGCTTTGCCGAAAGCAGATGAAATTACAGCGGATACTTTTGAGCTTCAGTTTAAGGAAGAACGGGTGAAAGATACTGCTTTGTAACAGAAATACAGTACGTGAAATTTATATCAGCGATTTTTCAAATATATCAGCGCAAATAGAATTATATCGGCGCAACTCAAATTATATCAGCGATTTTCCGATTATATCGACTTACCGACATAAAACGACAAAAAAAGAGGCCGTTCCGAAACAGCCTCTTTCTTTCCATCTATTTCGGAAGCTCCACCCGAACGGTTGTTCCTTCCCCCTTCGTACTATACACCGAAACGTTTCCATGATGCAGTTCAACAATCTTCTGCACAATCGACAACCCTAAACCGCTACCTTCTACGTTTCTCGTCCTTGCTGTATCTACTTTGTAAAAACGGTCAAAAATACGATCCATTTCTTCTTTTTCCATACCGATTCCGTTGTCTGATATAGAAATAATGACACTAGACTCTAACTCTTCGACGAAAAACTCAATCGTTCCACCATCGTTTGAAAACTTAATGCTATTCGTAAAAATGTTACTCCATACTTGATGAAGTAAGTTTTCATCACCTTTTATAGTGATATCTGGCACATCAAATTCAACGGCGATATCTTTTTCCCGCCATTTCCACTCAAGCATAAAAATGACGTCTTTAATTTGCTTATGCAGATTGAATTCTCTTATTTGTAGAACCTTCTCTTCTTTATCTAATGACGCAAGGGTAAGTAACTGTTTACATAAACTAGACATTCGCTTACTTTCGCCCTCAATAATTTGTAAATAATGATTTCTTTCTTCCTCACTCATCTTTTCTGTTTGCAACGTTTTTGAAAAACCTTGTATGGAAGAAAGTGGCGACTGAAATTCATGTGAAACGTTCGAAACGAATTCTTGTCTCATTTCATCTAGTTCTTTAATACTCTTCGTCATCTTTTGGAAGCTTGTAGATAACGTTCCTATTTCATCTTTTCGTTTTACATCTAATTCAATTTCATATTCCCCACTCGCAATTTTTTGCGTAGCCTTCGTAAATTTACGGATTGGGCGAACGATATAACCTGCTGCAATCGCTATAAAAATAATACTTAATAGTACGATAAACCCTAGTAATACCGCTAGAAAAATTCTCATCTCGCCGAATTGTTGTTGAACGTCAGGGCGAATGAATAAAGCGTACTGTTTATCACCGTGTTGTACTGGGACACCGACGCTATTAATTAATTCATTATCGAAAAACCCTGTAATAAAGAGACGCGTTGGATATGTAGAAACACCATTAAACGTTTCTCCTTGCAATACTTTATGAACAGTAGCATCGCTAATAGACGTCTTACGAAACGCATTACCGATACGCTTTCCATTCTTTTGATCATCGACAATATAAATTTCATACCCTAACTTTGCAATAGAATGTAAGTACGCCTCTTGATTTTCTTCACTTTGCTTTTCATATAACGATTTAACTTCTTCAGCATACTTTAAAATCTTTTCACTGTTATACGGTTTTAACTTCACTTGATAATATACGTTCGTTAATAAAAAGCCGATAATACTACTAAGTAGCATAATGCCGACTGTCATAAATACAAATCTAGAATATAGTGATTTCATCTTATTTCAACTCCAACTTATACCCGAGGCCGCGCACTGTCGTAATTTGAAAATCATCCGTTCGTTTTGAGAAACGATCTCGCAGCCTTTTCACATGAACATCAACTGTTCGTTCATCTCCTTCAAAATCCATTCCCCATACTAATTCAATTAGCTCTTCTCTTGAAAATGTTCTTCCAGGATAACTAGCAAGTTGTGATAATAACTCAAATTCCTTTAAAGGAAGCAAAATTGTTTGACCGTTACACTTTACTTCTACACCTTTTCGATCAATTGTCGTTCCGTGCAACGTAATAATATCTGCACTCAGCATTTGATAACGTCGTAATAAAGCTTTCATACGGAAAATCACTTCAGCTGGTTCAAATGGTTTTACGATATAATCGTCCGTACCAGAAATGAATCCTTTTTCTTTATCAACTAACTGATCTTTCGCCGTTAATAAAATAACCGGTATATCATGATACTTCCGGATTTCTTCACATAACGTATAGCCATCAACGAACGGCATCATAATGTCTACGATCGCAAGATGAATATTTTCCTTCTCTAAAACGTCTTGCGCTACCTTTCCATCTTCTGCTTCAAAAACTTTAAACCCCTCTTTTTGTAAATGGTAATGCAACAACTCTCTAATATGCTTATCATCATCAGCTAATAAAATATGTATCATCTTCATTAAACCCTCTCTTGTTCATCCTTCTACATCCTTACCTTAAGAAACAATTGAATTTTTTGCAAGAAAAAGAATCTATTTTGAAAAAAGACTATTCAAAATAGATTCTCACGTTTTAGTATTAAGTTTATTTTAATCAAAAACAATTTCTAAGCCTTCGAAATATCAACAAATCCTTCTCCGAACACATCACGAACATCGTGTATAGCGATGAAAGCCGCCGGATCCGTAGTTTGAACAATCCGTTTTAGCTTCACTACTTCTTGCTTATTAATAACAACATAAAGAATTTCCTTCGGCGTTTTCGTGTAATAGCCATGACCTGAATACACGGTAACCCCTCTGCCCATTAAAGTCGTCACCTTCCCGGCAATTTCATCTGGATTATCAGAAATAATCGTAATAGCCTTCTTCGGATTTAACCCTTCAATTACAAATTCCATCACTTTCGTTGCTACATATAGCATAATAATTGTTATCATCAGTTTTTCTGCACCAATGATGAAATAAGATGAAAACGCAACGATTAAATCGAAGAACAGTAGACCGTAGCTAATACTCCAGCCTAAATACTTATGCGTCATTCTTGCTAAAATCGTAGTACCTGCTGTCGTTCCACCAACGCGAATGATAAGACCAATACCACACCCGATAAATATTCCTCCGAAAATGGCATTTACGAGCATTTCATCAGAAGCAATCGTCCATCCTTCTGTTAAATGAAGAAATAGCGAGTTAGTCACTACAGCGATAATCGTATAAATTGTTGTGATTTTATTTAAAAATTTATAACCGACTATTAACAAAATCGCATTTAAAATTAAGTTAACTAAACCTGGTGACCATTCAAATAAATAGTACGTAATAATCGTGATACCTGTTACCCCACCCTCACCAAACTCGTTCGGGATAACAAATAAATTGACACCTAACGCAAAAAGAAATGCACCAATAATAATAAAAATAATGTCTGTCGTTCTTTTTTTCATACAGTACCTCACTTCTTATGTAAATATTTATTCTGTCATAAACTCTCACCATTATATCGTGGAATATTCAAATCGAACAGTGGTTTGTTTTTATTTTAATATAAGATAAAAAATCAACATTATTTATTATGTACTGCAAATAAAGTTTTGATTTCAACCGTAATTTACTCTTAAAAAGAAATGCTGAACATTGGCTTGCGCAAATTTCAAATAAAAAAGTACCCATCTAATTGTCATACGCAATGAGATGGGTACTGCCTGATACATTTAGTTTTTACATGTATTGTTTGGAGAAAATTGCAAATAACGACCTATACTCGCCTTATTAAGACCAAATCCATACATCATCATTATTTTCAGCGTTCGTCTTTGCTTCATGAACTTTTTCAATATGATCAACTGTGTTCCAGTTAATAGAAATACCACCCCAGCCTACATACTTCATATCAATTTTCACTTTCTCACCCACATTAAATACTTGTCCCTTTGTTAAGAAAACATCAATAATAGCTTTCTTCCCATTTAGCGATGGATACTCAACTACAACATATTTAGTAGCACCGTCTCCCTCATCTTCCATCGTTCTTGCTTTTGATACTTCTCCAATTACATAATTAGGTGAGCCATCTTCTTTCATGTGCATACCTAACTTGTTTGTTGTATTTTCAACTGCAGTTGCAACCATATATTCTGTAAAATTACGCATCATAGATCCAGTAGCTTTTACTTCATCTCCTACTTTCACATTTGAAAGTGAATCAATATACACACTAACCGGTTCCTCATATTGCTTAGATTTTACAACAATTACACCGTTATCTACTTCTACTACTCGTCCTTCTAACGTCGAGAAATTCGATTCAATAGAAGCTGCACTCGCTTTTGTTACTTCTAGTCCTGGTAAATTTGTTCCTGATAATGCTGCGATCCCTAAAGCGCCTGCTAAAATTAATTTTTTCATACCCATTATGAAACATCTCCATTCATGATGATTTTATTTTTTTGATTGGTATCGACCAACCTGTAATCATTATAGTTACAGGTAGTGAAAATAACAACCGTTTTCCTCATGCAATGTTGCATACTGTAATTTTCAAATATAAATCGGTTATTCCTATATTCAACACTAAGACTGAATTCTTGAATCCCAGCAGGTAAACGGATTGATGATGAAGAAACTAATGTCATACATCATGTTTTTCAATGATACAGTTTGTATAATCGTAGTCCATTACATTATGTAGGAGCGGAGTTAACATGTTAAAAAAACCAAAGAGATTACAGCCAGGAGATACCATGGCGACAGTAAGTCCTTCGTGGGGAGGAGCAGATAACGATATGACAGGACTCAAATAAATAAAAAACACTCCTATAAGATATGACTGTGAATTGGTACTTTTCAAATGATATGAAGATTACTTATCTAATGATAAAGGGGGATTTACGTGTATGGAAGTAACATTTACAGTAAGTAAATGGGATGAAAAACTAATTGATGATACTAGAAAAGATTTCCCTATTAATATTGCCCATGTTGAATATGATATTGATGGAGAATTAAAAGGAAAAGCTTTTGTTGAATACTTATTATATTATGTAGACTCAAATATAAATGATGGTCACTTGGCTACGGCTAAAATTTCTGGATTTTTACACTTTGAAGGAATTTATAAGGGGCAACAAGGGACATTCACAGCTATAGAGCAAGGAATATTTGATAAAGGAAATTTAGATTCCCCAGGAACAATTATTAAGGCTACCGGTAACTTAGAAAATCTGAGAGGGTCCTATAATTATCAGTTTACAGGTCAAACTAGTAAACTAATTTTAGAATTTGAACGTTAGCAAAATACCTTATAATTTAGTGGAAAGGACATTTCTTGTAATACTAGGAATGTCCTTTTTGTTGACGAGCTTATTCAACTATTTTCTAATAGTTAAGAAAAGAACAGAATATACGTTATGGGGGAATTAAAACGCTAAGCCTGAGAGGCATGGAGAACCCACTTATTCATTACTTCTCCTATTAAAGAATAATCCCCGAAAAACTTCCCTTCATAACTTCTTTTCCAACTTGATTCACACATGTAAACATCGCAATTATCTTTGTACGATTTTTTTCATCAGTTTCAAATTGTTCAATTGTTACGTCACAACGAATCGTTACTATTAATTGGTGACTTTCGATCAAATGAAAATCGCCTCTTATAGAGAGCAGTTTTACTTATATTTATTCTTATGCAAATTCTGAAGCATATTCTTCGTATGTCTTTAATGTATTAAGCAATCGAGCTGATTCAATCATGATTTCGTTCGAAGAATCAGTTACACAAATGACAATAAATCGATTATCATCTCTATCTCCAAACAATCCTTCTGATTCAAGTTCCATTAACACATTTAACGTTTCTTTCAACAGTGTATTTACTCGTATATTAAAGTCATCTTCGACAATATTATGATATTTCTTAATAATTTTTTTCACTTCATCAAACATTCCAAAATCGTCCCATTCGCTCCACTCAACAGCTCCGTATCTATAATAATTGTATAAAGGGTCCGATTTATTAACTTTGATTAGTCTTTCTTCATTAGCCACTGGTCCAATGCTATTGACACAATCGTCTGTTAATATGGAGTACCCATATATTGTGTCAACACCGCACCTAGTTAAAAGTTCGTTATAATGACAACGAATTGCATTTTTCAATTCAACATAAAAACTTTTTTGAAGATGCATTTTCATCGTATTTCCTCCATTTTTTTGTAGCGACCTGCTGTTACATATTTCAATCTTAACATGAAAATCAACATTAAACGTTAACTGAGCCAAAATAAGAAAAACCGAAACTCAAATCATTTCGGTTTTTCAAAACTATAGAAGTCAATATTTACTTTAAAGAATGAACAAACAACCCACTACGCAGTTTCGGTTCAAACCACGTTGATTTCGGTGCCATGACTTCTCCGGCATCTGCGATTGCTAATAAATCTTCCATAGATGTCGGATATAATGCGAATGCTGCTTTGTATTCGCCGCTGTTCACAAGGCGTTCTAGTTCTTCTAATCCGCGGATTCCTCCGACAAACTCGATACGTGAATCAGAACGCGGATCATGTATTTCAAGTACTTGGCTTAATAAATGATCTTGCAGGATAGATACATCTAAACCTCTAACAAGATCATTCGCATCAAATGTTTCTTCTTTCACAGTAAGCTTATACCACTTCTCATTTACATACATACCAAATGTTTTTGGCTCATTTGGTTTATACGGAGAAACAGGTGCTCCTTCTACATAAAAGTACTGCGTAATTTGATTTAAAAACTGTTCCTCTGATAAGCCATTTAAATCTTTCACAACTCGGTTATAGTCCCAAATAGATAACTCATCATGAGGGAATAAAACAGATAGGAAGAAATTAAACTCTTCTTCTCCTGTGTAATTTGGATATTGTTCTCTTCGCATAAGTCCTACTTTTGCAGCTGATGCAGAACGGTGATGCCCATCTGCAATATAAAGATTAGGAATATCTTCAAATGCGTTTACTAAAGTCGTAATTACATCTTCATCTGCAATCTTCCACGCAACATGCTTAACACCGTCTTCTGCTGTAAATATATAAATTGGCGCATGCTCTTCTTTCCAGCTTCTAATTAAATGCTTTACTTCATCTTTTGTACGGTAAGTTAAAAATATCGGACCTGTATTTGCGTCACACACATCTACGTGGCGAATACGATCTAGTTCTTTTTCATGACGTGTTCTTTCATGTTTTTTAATTGTATCATCTTCATACTCATCAATAGATGTACAAACGACAAGGCCTGACTGCGTTCTTCCTTGCATCGTCAGTTCATAAATATATAGCGCTGGCTCTTCATCTTGTATGAACACTTCTTCTTGTATAAATTGCTTTAAATTGTCGCCCGCTTTTTCATACACGCGATCATCATACGGTGACAATTCAGGATCTAAATCAATTTCTGCTTTATCAACATGCAAGAAAGAATATGGATTCCCTTTTACAACTTCCCTTGCCTCTTCACTATTTAATACGTCATACGGTAAAGCTGCCACTTGTGCCGCTTTTTCCTCTACTGGACGAATGGCCCGAAACGGTCGTATTTTTGCCACATTCCTCTCTCCTTTACACAATCATTCGAACGGCTACAACACCTGTAATTTTGCTTATATTTTCTACAATATTCTCTTTTATTATATCATCAATTCCGTTATCGATATCAATCATTGTGTATGCCCAAGAATGTTTACTACGATTAATCATATCGGCAATATTAATATGATGTTCCGCTAAGCATCCTGTAATTTGCCCTACCATATTCGGGACGTTTTGATGCATAATTGTAATTCGTTTCTTTCCGATATACGGCAATTCTACGTTTGGATAATTTACTGAGTTACGAATATTTCCTGTCTCTAAATATTCACGTAATTGACGCGCCGCCATTACTGCACAATTTTCTTCCGATTCAGACGTTGATGCGCCAAGGTGAGGCGTCGCTGTTACATTTTTCATCTTTATTACATTTTCATTCGGGAAATCCGTTACGTAATGTGTAATAATATCTTCTTCTAATGCTGTTTGAAGAACCTTTTCATCTACAAGTTCTCCTCTAGAGAAATTAAATAGACGCATCCCTCTTTTCATCTTCTCTACAGCGTGTTCCCCAATGATCCCCTTCGTTTGATTCGTAAGAGGAATATGCAGTGTAATATAATCACACGTTGCAAAAATTTCATCAAGGCTAAATGCTCTTTGCACATGTGTAGAAAGACGCCAAGCTGTTTCAACTGAAATATAAGGATCATATCCGATAACATCCATGCCTAACGCTAACGCATCGTTCGCAACTAAAGCACCGATTGCGCCAAGTCCGATAACACCTAGACGTTTCCCTGCAATTTCTGATCCAACAAATTGTTTTTTTCCTGATTCAACAAGCTGTGGTACTTCTTCACCCTCTAAGTTTTTCGTCCAACTTACACCATTAATAATGTTGCGTGAAGACATAATAAGACTGGCAATAATGAGTTCCTTTACTGCATTAGCATTTGCCCCCGGCGTGTTAAATACTGCAATTCCTTTTTCTGTACATCGCTCGACAGGAATATTATTTACACCAGCGCCAGCTCTTGCAATCGCCTTTAAGTCTTTTGAAAACTCTTCTTGATGTAAAGAGTAGCTACGAAGCAAAATTCCATCTGGATGATTGATTCTATCTCCTACTTCATAACGTTCTTCAGTAAAAACTTGCAAGCCTTTTTCTGCAATTTGATTTAACGTTTGAACACGAAACATATCCCCATCTCCCTATCTATTCTCAAGCTCAAATTCCTTCATATAATCTACTAATCGTTTTAAGCCGTGTGCTGGCATCGCATTGTAAATACTGGCACGCATACCGCCAACTGAGCGATGTCCTTTTAACGTAACAAGGCCGCGTTCCTTCGCTTTTTGTAAAAACTCATTGTTAAGTTCTTCTGACGGTGTTGTAAATGGAATGTTCATAAGTGATCGATACGCAGGATCAACTGGTGAAGTAAACAATTTAGATTCATCTAAAAAATGATAAATAAGTGAAGATTTCATTCTATTTTGTTCTTCAATCGCAGATACTCCGCCTTGCTCTTTCAACCACTCTAGTACAAGTTTTGTTACGTAAATACTAAAGGATGGCGGTGTATTATATAAGGAGTTATTTTTACTGTAAGTTTCATAATTTAACATTGTCGGACAAGAGCGATCTGCTCCCCCAATTAAATCTCTTTTTATAATAGCAATCGTTAAGCCCGCAGGTCCTAAATTTTTTTGTGCTCCCGCGTATATAAGACCAAACTTCGAAACATCATATTGTTCTGACAAAATATTTGAAGACATATCCGCAACGAGCGGCACTCTTTCTATATGTGGAATATCCACATATTTTGTCCCCTCAATTGTATTATTCGTTGTAATATGTACATAATCTAGTTTTTCATCGCTTAGTAAACCGTCCAGTTTAGGAATCGTAGTAAACTTCTCTTGCTCGGAAGAAGCAATCACTTGTACTTCCCCAACTTTTTCGGCTTCTTGCAGTGCCTTTTTAGACCATGAGCCAGTTAGTACGTATCCAGCTTTTTTATACGTATTCATTAAGTTCAGTGGTATCATAGAAAATTGTAATGACGCACCGCCTTGTAAAAATAAAACATCATACTCATCAGGGATGCTCATTAATTCACGAAGTAAGTTACTCGCTTCCTCCATAATACTTTGAAAATAAGAAGATCGATGACTCATTTCCATAATAGACATGCCTGTCCCGTTATAATTTACAAGCTCCTTTTGCACTTTCTCTAAAACTGGCAAAGGGAGTATTGATGGTCCTGCTGAAAAATTATAGACTCTCTCCATTACCCTCATAACCTCCCTATTTCTCATTTTTATTAATTTTTAAACTTTCTGAATTATAACCCAAAATATAATACGTGGTCAATTTGTTTTCTATTATTACGGCGCAAGACGCAATGGAATCGCTTGCATGTGCAAACTATTTTTATAAACATACAAAAAAGTGTTAAGTACATAATCGTACTTAACACTCTAGTAATAAAGTATAATTGCTAATTGTCCGTGAAGAACCGATCAAAAATTTGATAAATAGCAGAAAGACCAATGAGCCAATAAATAGTGTCCACAAGCGCCGGCATAGAACCAAACCATTTCTCAACTACATTGTAATCTAACGCTACAAACAACCAATTCAAACCGCCGAGAATCACCAAAATTACTGTAAGGTAAGACAAAAATTTCATTATGATTGCCCCCTAGGTGATAAGATGGTGAAAGGCCTTTCACTAGAAATATATGTAGTAAACTTCAAAACTTACCTATTTTATAAAAATTATTTTCGGTACCAGCCGTTAATAACTGCCTCTGCTTCTTTACTATGTATTTGATACGGATGTGTACTATCATTAGAGCCAATAAACCAAATTGAAAAACCTTTAAAATATGGTTTCGGTTCTAATACATCGCGGTAAGCACGCCATCCATTTAATTGTACATCTTTCGAAAACACATTTGAAACATCTGGATTCCATGGATTTTGTAATCCAAGTTCACGTGCTGGAACGTTAAATCCACCGAAGTAAACTGGCTTTCCTGTTGCATTATGTAATTGTTCCAATTGCTGAACAACATTTTGCCCACGATTATATACTGTTGTCGCAAATAAACTTTGCTTTACTTCTTCATATGTTGGATTTCTTTTTCCTGAAACTTCAAACCAACTGTCTATGCTAACAATATCCACCTTTTTTAAATACGGGCGATTGATTTTCTCTTTAAACTTCTCTTCATAAGAAGAGTCCCAGCTTGCTGTTAACCACCAGTTCATTTGATACAAAATATTTCCTTTATACTGATTACGAACAAAATCAATTGTATCGCTCCAGTATCCTTCTGCATACTCCATATTCACGAAATTAGAAGCAATCTTTAGTCCATACACATTGTATTTACTTGTAATGGAATTAAAAATATCTTGCAGAATAACCGTCTTCCAATTCCAGAAGAAATCATTAATGTTACTTGGGTTCCATTCTGTCTCTCCAACATTCCCCTGCTGAATATATGGGAACGGTTCCACTATAACTTGAATATTACGCTTTAATAATTCTTGAATTAAAATAATAGCTTGTTGCTTTTGCGCTTGATTAATTACCATGTTAGTAGAAGTCACATTTGGGATATCTACTTGAATCGGTACATTTACTGTATTTAAATTTAAGCGCTCCACATCCGCTAATACTTTCGCTACATTTCCAACTTCCCATACTGTTACGTTTCCTGATTTGATTTTTCCAGATTGAACAGTATTTACATCTGCCTGTACATTTCCTTGAAAACAAAAAGAAAACAACATAATAAACACTCCTAAAAAACTTATTAAACTCTTATTTTTCTTCACAACTTTCCCCCTATAATTTTT
>NZ_JBNLYE010000065.1:0-18710 GCF_050172095.1 Bacillus sp. GMs2/2 | reverse complement strand
ATAATTTTTCCTGTTTCTAAGTAGAGTATGTCTTATTGACACTATATTTTAGGATTATATATAATAAAGTAAAATTTGACTTTTTAACCACTAAGGAGGAGCATTTTTTTTATGTCAATCGAGGTAGGCAGCAAGTTACAGGGTAAAGTAACAGGTATTACAAATTTTGGGGCTTTTGTGGAGCTGCCAGAGGGCTTAACGGGTCTTGTTCATATTAGTGAAGTTGCTGATAACTATGTAAAAGATATTAACGATCACTTAAAAGTGGGCGACCAAGTAGAAGTAAAAGTTATTAATGTTGAAAAAGATGGAAAGATTGGTTTATCTATCAAAAAAGCGAAAGAACGTGAAAAAACAGAAGGAGATCGTCCACGCGGTGAATACCAACGCGGTGGTGATCAACAACGTTCTGGACGTCCACAACGTAATAATCGCTCTTTCAACAGAGATAATCGCGGTGGCGGTAACGACCGAGCTCCGAAAGAAACATTTGAGCAAAAGATGGCACGCTTCTTAAAAGATAGCGAAGATCGTTTAACTTCTTTAAAGCGTAACACAGAGTCTAAACGTGGTGGCCGTGGCGCGCGTCGCGGATAATAAGGACGTTTAGTTTTTAACATATAGAGAGGTACCCAGGGTGATGGCTCAGGGTGCTTTTTTATATGTTAAAAATATTTTCAAAAAAGTTTTTGAGATGTGTTGACTTTAATTAGTATCTGATGTAAGATACTAATTGTCCGTTAAATAAGACGACATGGCGGTGTAGCTCAGCTGGCTAGAGCGTACGGTTCATACCCGTGAGGTCGGGGGTTCGATCCCCTCCGCCGCTATATTTAATTTAACGGCCCGTTGGTCAAGTGGTTAAGACACCGCCCTTTCACGGCGGTAACACGGGTTCGAATCCCGTACGGGTCATCTAAAAAGATCATGCAAATTTGCATGATCTTTTTTTGTTAAATAAATTAAGATATACAACACTTCTACAAAATCACCCTATATTTTCTGAATATTTAATTAAAATATCAAAAATAACTTACATACCGTGTATATCTGTAGAGTTATTTCGAATAAAAAGTCGAACGATTATAAAAGTGAAAACTGTTGTTTTGACAAAAAAACCAACAATCATCTTTTATAATGACAGTAATTAAACTATGCAGGTGGTGTTAAAAATATGCCTAAAGCAGGAAGGAATACTATGAATACAAGTGCATTGGCAATGAATGAGAGTCAGCTTGGAGGAATAAAGTGGACGAGTAAGTTGCGAATGAAATTTGAGCAAGTTTTCTTTAGATGGGGATTTATTATTGTTGTTATTGGTTTTCTTTTGGGACGAGCATATATATTAACAAATATTTTACCGTTTGCACTACCATTTTTTGCTGCTGTTTATGTTATGAAGCGGGATAAGATGCCGCTAGCATTTTTAGCTCTAATGGGAGGAGCTCTTTCGGTATCGATAGATAATTTGTTTTTTACCTTTGCATCTATCTTTACCTTCTTCATTTATAATATCTTCTTTAGTCGATTTACACGTAAAACTGTTGGACTTGTTCCATTTCAAGTATTTATCTCCGCATTAACCGCACACTTAGTTGTTGTATATTTTGCGCAACAAACTGTCACCATGTACGATTTACTCGTTAGTACCATTGAGGCTGGGCTTAGTTTCGTATTAACTATGATATTTTTACAAAGCGTCCCGCTTTTAGTGGAAAGGAAAGGAAAACAACAGGCATTAGAGACGGAAGAAATTGTTTGTTTGATTATATTACTAGCATCTGTTTTAACGGGTACAACAGATTGGTTTGTATATGATGCTTCTATTCAACATATTTTTACAAGGTATTTAGTGCTAGTATTTGCATTTATTGCAGGTGCTGCCACAGGATCCACAGTAGGGGTTGTAACAGGACTAATATTAAGTTTAGCAAATGTGTCTAGCTTGTCTCAGCTTAGCCTTCTTGCTTTCTCTGGATTGCTTGGTGGATTGTTAAAAGAAGGGAAGCGTTTAGGTGTTAGTTTAGGTTTATTAATTGGGACAAGCTTAATTACATTATATGTGGACAAACAGACAAATATTGTAACAACTTTAATTGAGTCAGGTGTAGCGATTGTTATCTTCTTATTAACACCGAAGCTTGTTTTGGATCGTATTGCTAAATTTATGCCAGGTACACAAGAGCATTCGCAAGACCAACAACAATATTTAAGAAGGATGCGTGATGTTACAGCAAATAAAATCAACCAATTTGCAAATGTATTTGCTGCTTTATCTAATAGCTTTTCTGTATATGGGTATGTAGAGGAAGAAGATAAAGAGACAGAAGCAGATTTGTTTTTGAGTACAATTACTGCGAAAACATGTCAAACATGCTTTAAAAAGGATCAATGCTGGGTAGTGAATTTTGATAAAACGTACGATTATATGAAACAAATAATGAATGAAACGGAAGAAGGAACCCTGCAACATAATCGTAAATTAGTTCGTGAGTGGGACAAGCATTGTGTGAGAGGGAAAAAAGTGACGGATTTAGTAGCGGGTGAATTAGATCACTTCTATGAGGGACAAAAATTACGAAAACAAATGAAGGAAAATCGTAGAATAGTAGCGGAGCAATTATTAGGTGTATCAAAGGTTATGGAGGATTTTGCTAAGGAGATACAACGAGAGCGTGAAAATCATCAAGTGCAGGAAGAACAGATTATGCAAGCATTCCGTGATTTTGGTGTCGAAGTAGAGCATGTTGATATTTATTGTTTAGATAGAGGAAGTATTGATATTGAAATGTTAATTCCAGTTGCATCTAATGAACATGGTGAATGTGAAAAGTTAGTTGCACCGATGCTTTCGGATATCCTTAAAGAAAATATTGTCGTTAAACATGAAGAAAAGTCTTCTTATCCAAATGGCCATAGTTTAATATCATTTGGTTCGGCGAAGACGTATTCTCTTGATACAGGATTGGCTACAGCTGCAAAAGGCGGTGGATTTGTTTCGGGTGACTCTTATGCGATGATGGATTTAAGTGTTGGTAAATATGCACTTGCAATTAGTGATGGTATGGGGAATGGGCAAAGGGCTCATATGGAAAGTAAGGAAACGGTGAAATTATTACAAAAAATACTCCAATCGGGCATTGATGAAGAAATAGCAATTAAGTCTATCAATTCAATTCTTTCTTTGAGAACGACAGAAGAGATGTTTACGACGTTAGATTTAGCTATGGTAGATTTGCGGGATGCGAGTGCAAGGTTTTTAAAGATTGGATCGACGCCGAGTTTTGTTAAACGCGCAAATAATATTTTGAAAATTGAAGCAAGTAATTTGCCGATGGGAATCATTGAAGATGTTGAAGTTGATGTGGTGGGTGAACAATTAAAAACGGGCGATATTCTTATTATGATGAGCGATGGGATTTTTGAGGGAGCACAGCATGTGGAGAATCATGAATTGTGGATGAAACGAAAAATTAAAGAATTGCAAACCGAAGACCCGCAAGAAATTGCTGATATCATTATGGAAGAAGTGATTCGCTCTTGTGATGGTTATATAAATGATGATATGACTATTGTAGTGGCAAAAGTGAAGAAAAATATGCCGAAGTGGGCTACGATTCCGATTGTAGGAATGCAGGCGCAGTAAAATGTAAGTGGAATGTTTATCTATAATTTGATTTTAAAAACCTAGGTGAATACCTAGGTTTTTTTGTGGAAAAAGGTAATGTTATTAATTTTGTGAATATACACGGAGGATGTAAGATAAAAATGTAATTTTTGTATATCTTTTTTTTGCACAATGTTTGTAAAAGTTGTACCATTGTAGACAAGGCAACTAACGTTGCTGTTCTTGTTTAATGAAAGGTGATTACGAAGTTGAAAGATACATTTGTTGAAAAAGTAGATGACTTTGTAAAGCAGCATGATGTATTAAAAAATGATTCAACAATTGTTGTGGGAGTTTCTGGTGGTCCTGACTCGTTAGCGCTTTTATATTATTTATTAGAAAAAAGAGCGGAAAAACAGTTGGAAATTGTAGTAGCTCATGTGGATCATATGTTTAGAGGTGATGAATCTCATGAGGATTTACGGTTTGTGCAGGGCCTCTGTGAAGAACTGGGAATTATTTGTGAAACGATAAGGATTAATGTATCACAATATCAACAGCAATACGGAATGAATGCACAGGTTGCTGCTAGAGAATGCAGATATGCATTTTTGGAAAGAATAATGAAGAAATATGATGCAAGATATGTTGCTCTTGGACATCATGGAGATGATCAAGTCGAGACAATTTTAATGCGTCTTGTAAGAGGGAGTACTCCGAAAGGATATGCAGGAATTGCAGTGAAGCGTCCTTTTCATAATGGGTATTTAATTAGGCCGTTACTTGGGGTAACGAAGGAAGAAATTGTTGATTACTGTAATAAGCTAAATTTAATGCCACGTATAGATCCGAGTAATAAAAAGGAAGTATATAAAAGGAATCGATTACGTAAATATGTCCTTCCTCATTTGAAAGAAGAAAATCCACAAGTGCATGAGAAATTCCAAAAATTTAGCGTGCAGATGCAAGAGGATGAGGCTTATTTGCAGGAATTAGCTTTTGAGAAAATGAATAAAGTAATTACAAAAAAAAGTGATAAACAAATTAGCTTATCAATTCCTGCCTTTGAATCCATGTCTATGCCTTTACAAAGAAGAGGGATTCAACTAATATTAAACTATCTTTATGAATATAAGATTCCATCTTCTCTTTCTTCCATACATATTGACAAGGTGATTGAGTTTTTTAAGCGGACACAACCTTCAGGTTCACTTGATTTTCCAGGTGATTTGAAAATTGTTCGTACATACGAGGAGTGTAGCTTTAGATTTAAACAAGAAATTGTTTCTCCTTTTTTACAAGATTTATCAGTACCCGGGACCATTACGCTATTGAACGGGGATGAATTTGTAACAGAGGTGAGCGAAGATATACCAAGTAACATGAATGAAACAGTATTTGTTGCTAAGTATAATGATATATCATATCCACTTCGTATTCGTTCTAGGGAAAATGGAGATCGCATGTCAATACAAGGTATGAATGGCACGAAAAAGATAAAAGCTATTTTTATCGAAGCAAAAGTACCGAAAGAAAAAAGAGAAGAATGGCCGGTCGTTTGTGATGCAAGTGGGACCATTATTTGGGTACCCTTGTTGAAGCGATCTGCATTTGCAATTTCGAAAGAGATGGCAAAGAAGGATAAATATATGATTATTCACTACAAAAGCAAGGAGTCTTCCGGGAGGATAATGAAATGATGAATCAAGATATCGAAAAAGTATTAATTTCTGAAGAGCAAATACAAGAAAAGGTGCGCGAACTAGGTGCAATTGTTGCAGAGGATTATAAAAACACAGTACCTCTTGCAATTGGTGTATTAAAAGGCGCAATGCCATTCATGGCAGATTTATTAAAGAGAACAGATACATATCTTGAAATGGATTTTATGGCTGTATCTAGTTACGGTCACTCTACAGTTTCAACAGGCGAAGTGAAAATTTTAAAAGATCTTGATACTTCTGTAGAAGGTCGCGATATTTTAATCGTCGAAGATATTATTGATAGTGGTCTTACACTAAGCTACTTAGTAGACTTATTCAAATATCGTAAAGCGAAGTCTGTAAAAATTGTTACATTATTAGATAAGCCAACAGGCCGTAAGGTTGATCTGAAAGCGGATTATGTTGGATTTACTGTTCCACATGAATTTGTAGTAGGATATGGATTAGATTATAAAGAGCAGTACCGTAATCTTCCTTATGTAGGCGTATTAAAACCAAGCGTTTACTCAAATTAATTAAATATAGGCTTCACAATTGTATAGGAAAGTTTTTCTATGTTACGATTTACTATAGTGTTTATGCCGTGAGAGGAGGTTAGGAATGAATCGTATCTTCCGTAATACCATCTTTTATTTACTGATATTCTTAGTAGTAATTGGAATCGTGAGCTATTTTAATGGTTCGACACAAAAAACGACATCAGTTAGCTACGACAAATTCATTACTAAACTAGAAAGCGGTGAAGTGCGTAATGTGCAACTTCAACCGAAAAATGGTGTATTTGAGGTAAAAGGACAATTTAATAACTCTAGCCAAGGAGAACAATTTGTTACTTATGCACCAAATACTGAGGAATTACAAAAGAAAATTAATGATAAAGCGAAAGGTGCCGAAGTTAAGTATCAACCAGCAGAAGAAACAAGTGCTTGGGTAACATTCTTTACTTCAATCATTCCATTTGTCATCATCTTCATTTTATTCTTCTTCTTATTAAACCAAGCTCAAGGCGGCGGTAGCCGTGTTATGAACTTCGGGAAAAGTAAGGCGAAGTTATATAATGATGAAAAGAAAAAAGTTCGTTTCAGAGATGTTGCTGGTGCGGATGAAGAGAAACAAGAACTTGTTGAGGTAGTTGAATTCTTGAAAGACCCTCGTAAGTTCTCTGAAGTTGGTGCTCGTATTCCAAAGGGTGTCCTATTAGTTGGACCTCCAGGTACAGGTAAAACTTTATTAGCACGTGCTGTTGCAGGTGAGGCTGGCGTTCCATTCTTCTCTATCAGTGGTTCTGACTTCGTAGAGATGTTTGTCGGTGTCGGTGCATCACGTGTACGTGATTTATTTGAAAATGCAAAGAAAAATGCTCCTTGTATCATTTTCATTGATGAAATTGATGCAGTAGGGCGTCAACGTGGCGCAGGTCTTGGTGGTGGCCATGATGAGCGTGAGCAAACGTTGAACCAATTACTTGTTGAAATGGATGGATTCGGTGCAAACGAAGGTATTATTATCATCGCTGCGACAAACCGTCCTGATATTCTTGATCCAGCATTATTACGTCCAGGTCGTTTTGACCGTCAAATTACAGTAGATCGTCCAGATGTAAATGGCCGTGAAGCTGTACTGAAGGTGCATGCTCGTAATAAACCGCTTGATGAGAATATCAACTTAAGAGCAATTGCAACTCGTACGCCAGGATTCTCTGGTGCTGATCTTGAAAACTTATTAAACGAAGCTGCTTTAGTAGCTGCGCGTCAAGATAAGAAGAAAATTGATATGAGTGACATTGATGAAGCAACGGATCGCGTTATTGCAGGTCCGGCTAAGAAAAGTCGTGTTATCTCTGAAAAAGAACGTAATATCGTTGCTTTCCATGAAGCGGGTCATACTGTAATTGGTGTTGTTCTTGATGAAGCTGATGTCGTTCATAAAGTAACAATTGTCCCTCGTGGTCAAGCTGGTGGATATGCAGTAATGCTTCCGAAAGAAGATCGTTACTTCATGACAAAGCCAGAGTTACTTGATAAAATCACTGGTTTACTTGGTGGTCGAGTAGCTGAGGAGATTGTATTTGGTGAAGTGAGTACAGGTGCTCACAACGACTTCCAACGTGCGACGGGCATTGCAAGACGTATGGTTACAGAATTCGGTATGAGTGATAAGCTTGGACCAATGCAATTTGGTAGTTCGCAAGGTGGTCAAGTGTTCTTAGGAAGAGACTTCCATTCAGAGCAAAACTACAGTGATGCAATTGCACACGATATCGATGTAGAAATGCAAACGATTATGAAAGAATGTTATGCTCGTGCAAAAGACATTCTTACTGAAAATCGTGATAAGCTAGATCTTATTGCAAAAACGTTACTTGAAGTAGAAACGTTAGATGCTGAGCAAATCAATCATTTATGTGATTACGGCAGATTGCCAGAACGTCCAACATCTTCAGATGATGTGAAAGTAAACATCAACATGAAGAAAGACGATGAAGATAAAGAAGATAAGTAAGAAACAAAGGAGTGACTATCGTCACTCCTTTTTTGTTTGTTAAAACCTTTGTTAATTACTATTGAGAACTTAGTGGATAAAGTAATTTAAGTAAAACTAGTATTAAAAATTGAAATAGAGAGCAATCTTTTTGTAAAATGATGAGGATAGGAAAGCTGATTATATAAGTATGTGTGATATGATGTTTTTATAAGTTTTATACATACTGCACAAATATAGATTAAATAAGATAAGTGGTGAGAATATGATTTTTGTATTGGATGTAGGGAACACAAATGCTGTACTAGGTGTGTTTGAAGAGGGGGAACTTCGTCAGCATTGGCGCATGGAAACAGATCGTCATAAGACAGAAGATGAATATGGAATGCTTGTAAAGCAATTGCTTGAGCATGAAGGTCTTTCGTTTGAAGATGTGAAAGGTATTATTGTGTCTTCAGTCGTACCACCAATTATGTTTGCTTTAGAGCGCATGTGTGAAAAATATTTTAAAATTAAACCGCTTGTAGTAGGGCCTGGGATAAAAACAGGGCTAAATATTAAATATGAAAATCCGCGTGAAGTAGGCGCAGACCGAATTGTAAATGCAGTAGCAGGAATCCACTTATATGGAAGTCCGCTTATTATTGTTGATTTTGGTACGGCTACTACATATTGTTATATTAACGAAGAAAAGCATTATATGGGTGGAGTTATTACGCCAGGAATTATGATTTCAGCAGAGGCTTTATATAGCAGAGCAGCAAAACTTCCTCGTATCGAAATTACAAAACCAAGCAGTGTAGTTGGGAAAAATACAGTAAGTGCGATGCAATCGGGTATTCTTTATGGTTATGTTGGACAAGTGGAAGGTATTGTTAAGCGTATGAAAGAAGAAGCTAGACAAGAACCTAAAGTTATTGCAACAGGTGGATTAGCAAAATTAATTTCCGAAGAATCGAATGTAATTGATATTGTAGATCCATTTTTAACGTTAAAAGGTTTATACATGTTATATGAACGTAATGCAAATTTACAGCATGAGAAAGGTGAATAAATACGTATGAAAGATTATTTAGTAAAAGCGTTAGCGTTTGATGGAGAAGTGCGTGCGTATAGTGTACGTACAACAAATACAGTAAGTGAGGCGCAAAGACGTCATGATACATGGAGAACAGCTTCAGCGGCACTAGGGCGTTCTTTAACTGCGGGTACAATGATGGGCGCAATGTTAAAAGGTGAGCAAAAGTTAACGATTAAGGTAGAAGGTAACGGTCCGATTGGTCCTATCTTAGTAGATGCTCATGCAAATGGAGATGTACGTGGTTATGTAACGAATCCGCATGTTGATTTTGAAGGAACAGAACAAGGGAAGTTACGTGTATATCAAGCGGTAGGTACAGAGGGGTTTGTAACTGTAATTAAAGATATTGGAATGCGTGAGCCGTTTATTGGTCAATCTCCAATCGTTTCAGGAGAATTAGGAGAAGACTTTACGTATTATTTTGCAGTTTCTGAACAAACGCCTTCTTCTGTAGGTGTTGGTGTTCTTGTAAATGGAGATGATAGCATATTAGCGGCAGGTGGATTTATCCTTCAAATTATGCCGGGTGCGCAAGATGAAACGATTTCATTTATTGAAGACCGTTTACAAAAAATTCCCCCTGTATCAACGTTGATTGAACAAGGCCTTTCTCCGGAAGAGCTACTATATGCAGTTCTTGGAGAAGATAAAGTAAAAGTATTAGAAACGATGGATGTTCAATTTAATTGCACATGCTCACGCGAGCGTATTGAGAGTGTATTAATTAGTTTAGGTAAAACAGAGTTAGAGCAAGTTCGTGAAGAAGAGGAAGAGACAGAAGTGCACTGTCATTTCTGTAATGAACGATACAAGTTCTCTAAAGAAGATATTACAAATTTAATCGAGAATTTGTAATAAGGGAATTAAGAGGAGCAATCCTCCAAATGAATTGACAAACAGGGAATTTTCTGACAAAATCTAAATATAGATAAAACCAATAAAAATACTCGGTGTTAGGAGTGACAGGAATGCGAGTGGCACAATCAGTTTCAGAATTAATCGGGAAAACGCCGATCGTCAAGTTGAACCGCATCGTAGAATCAGACAGCGCAGATATATACTTAAAATTAGAATTTATGAATCCGGGGAGTAGCGTTAAAGATCGTATCGCATTAGCTATGATTGAAGATGCTGAAAAAAATGGATTATTAAAAGAAGGCGATACAATCATTGAGCCGACAAGTGGTAATACAGGAATTGGTTTAGCGATGGTAGCGGCTGCTAAAGGATATAATGCAATCTTAGTAATGCCAGAAACAATGAGTATTGAGCGTCGTAATTTATTACGTGCTTACGGTGCGGAATTAGTATTGACTCCAGGGCCTGAAGGAATGGGTGGAGCAATTCGTAAAGCGACTGAATTAGCAAAAGAGCATGGCTACTTTATACCACAACAGTTCAAAAACCAATCGAATCCAGAAATTCACCGTTTAACAACAGGTCCAGAAATTATTGAACAAATGGGCGACCAATTAGATGCGTTTATTGCAGGTATTGGTACAGGTGGAACGATTACTGGTGCGGGTGAAGTACTGAAGGAAGCGTATAAAGATATTAAAATTTATGCAGTAGAACCTGCAGATTCACCAGTATTATCTGGTGGGAAACCAGGTCCACATAAAATCCAAGGAATTGGGGCGGGATTTATTCCGGAGACGTTGGATGTAGAAGTATATGATGAAATTATTCAAGTGAAAACAGAGCAAGCATTTGAATATGCGAGAAGAGTGGCTAAAGAGGAAGGTATTTTAGTTGGTATCTCTTCAGGTGCAGTTATTTATGCAGCAACAGAAGTTGCGAAAAAGTTAGGTAAAGGGAAAAAGGTACTTGTTATTATCCCGAGTAACGGTGAACGTTATTTAAGTACACCACTTTATCAATTTGAATCATAATTAAACGCGATTGAAAAAGCATCCTTGAAAAAGGGTGCTTTTTCTTTTGGGATTGGAAATAGGAAAAGAGTGAATGACTAGAAAACTTCATGTAAAATAAGAGGTAGTATAATTAAATTATTTTCACTAGCCTTCGAGTATAATCAATCTCTATATAAATAACTTATGTAGTTTGAGCTGGTTAATCTAAGAGGGTGGGATAAAAGAAGACGGGGTGTTGATATGCAACGAAGAAAATCTTTAGCGCTTTCTATTCCATATCAGTTAGATTTCTTTAAGCAATATAAATTTCTTTCTCAGGGTAAATCGCAACATATTTTGTTAGAAAGCGGCCGTGGCGGTCGTTATAACATTGTAGGGCTGAACCCAGTAGCGGTAATCCGAGGGAAGGATGAAACGTTACATATAAGTGAAAGTGGTAAGGAAACAATAAAACGGGGGAATCCGTTAGATTTAATGCAAGAATATATGGAACAATGGAAGACGGACTATAACCCAGAGTATCCGCCTTTTCAAGGTGGTGCAATTGGCTATTTCAGTTATGACTGTATCCGTTATATTGAAAAGCTGCCTTCTCTTGCGGAAGATGATATTAATATACCTGACATCTTCTTTTTATTATTTGATGACGTATTTGTCTATGATCAAAAAGAACAAGTGTTATGGGTTATTACGCATTATGTAGATAAATATGAAGAGGCAAAAGAACGGCTAAATGAGTGGAAGAGTCTTTGGATGACAGAAGCGCCTGAAGTGACTGTGCCCTTTGAAAGTCCTGAAAAGAAAAGTGAAGCAGTTGCTTTTACTGAAGCCGGCTTTATGAAGGCAGTTGAATGTATTCAAGAATATATTGGGGCGGGTGATGTGTTCCAAGTAAACTTGTCGACGAGACAAGAAAGAACGTTACAGACACACCCACTAGAAATTTATACAAGTCTTCGTGAAATTAATCCATCTCCATATATGGGTTACCTGGAGCTTGGGGATTTTCAAATTGTTAGTGGATCGCCAGAGTTGTTAATTAAGAAACAAGGAACTGAAGTAAGTACAAGACCAATTGCTGGAACGAGATCTAGAGGCGCGGATGAGCAAGAGGATGAAGAATTAGCAAGAGAATTAATTGAGAACGAAAAAGAAAGAGCAGAGCATGTAATGCTTGTGGATTTAGAAAGAAATGATTTAGGACGTGTTTGTAAATATGGCACTGTAGAAGTGGATGAATTTATGGTAATTGAGAAATACTCACATGTTATGCATATTGTTTCTAATGTGCGTGGTGAGGTGGAAGAAGATAAAGATGCTTTTGATTTAGTGAAGGCTGTATTCCCTGGGGGAACAATTACTGGTGCCCCGAAAATACGTACGATGGAAATTATTGAGGAATTAGAACCTGTTCGAAGAGGGATTTATACAGGTTCAATCGGTTGGATTGGTTATTCTGGAGATACAGAATTGAATATTGTAATTAGAACGCTTCTTGCTAAAGATGGAAAAGCTCATGTACAAGCAGGGGCGGGAATTGTAATTGATTCAAATCCAGAAAATGAATATAAAGAGTCGTTAAAAAAGGCGATTGCTTTATGGCGTGCAAAAGAACGTAGCGAAGAAACGGTTAGGTGAGAGAAATGATATTAATGATTGATAATTATGATTCTTTTACATTTAATTTAGTGCAGTTTCTTGGAGAACTTGGACAAGAGCTCGTTGTTAAACGTAACAATGAAGTGACCATTTCAGATATTGAGAATATGAAACCAGATTTTCTAATGATTTCTCCAGGTCCATGTAGTCCTAATGAAGCTGGGATTAGTATGGAAGTTATTAAATACTTTGCTGGAAAGATTCCGATTTTTGGAGTTTGTCTAGGGCATCAATCCATTGCACAAGTGTTTGGTGGAGAGGTTGTCCGTGCAGAACGATTAATGCATGGGAAAACGTCGCTTATGCATCATGATGGAAAGACGATTTTTTCGGATATTCCTAATCCGTTTACTGCGACGCGCTATCATTCCCTTATTGTTAAGAAAGAGACGTTACCCGATTGCTTAGAGGTAACATCTTGGACAGAGGAAGGAGAAATTATGGCACTTCGTCATAAGACATTGCCGATAGAGGGTGTGCAATTCCATCCGGAATCTATTATGACTTCTCATGGGAAAGAGTTGTTACAGAATTTCATTTGTAAATACAGTCCAAGTGCAACGTTATGTTAATTTACGTAAATGGTCAGTATGTAGAAGCAAGTGAAGCGAAAATTTCTCCTTATGATCATGGTTATTTATATGGTCTTGGAGTTTTTGAAACGTTTCGTATTTATAATGGTCATCCTTTCTTATTGGATGATCATTATGACCGTTTAATAGAAGCGCTGGATACATTGCAAATTAAATGGACAATGACAAAAAATGACGTGATGCTTATTTTGAAAGATTTACTCGCTAAGAATGAATTGAAGCATGCATATGTACGTTTTAATGTATCAGCGGGTATAGATGAAATAGGATTACAAACGGAAATGTATGAAGAGCCTTCGGTTATTGTTTTTATAAAACCTTTAACAGCTCCAGGAGATGTAGTGGAAAAAGAAGGTGTTATTCTAAAACAAGTGCGAAATACACCGGAAGGAACATTTCGTCTGAAGTCTCATCATTATTTAAATAATATTTTAGGGAAGCGTGAAATTGGAAATGTTGTGAGTAAGGAAGGTATTTTTCTTACTGAAGCAGGTTATGTTGCAGAGGGTATTGTTTCCAATCTATTTTTTGTGAAAGGTGATGTTTTATATACACCTTCGTTAGAGACAGGGATTTTAAATGGTATCACTCGTGCGTTTATTATAAAGAGTGCTGAAGAATTAAATATAGAAGTAAAGGAAGGTTTCTTTACAAAAGATGAGCTACTTTCAGCGGATGAAGTCTTCGTAACAAACTCCATTCAAGAAATTGTTCCGCTTTATCGTATAGAAGCGCAGGATTTCCCGGGTAAAGTAGGAGTGGTTACAAAAAGTTTAATGTACCTTTATGGAATGCAAAGAGAGAAATTATGGAGCAGAAATGAATTACGAAGAGGAGATGTGTAGTTTGAAGTGGGATTATGATTTACGCTGCGGCGAATATACATTGAATTTAAATGAAAAGACATTAATTATGGGGATTTTAAATGTAACACCAGATTCGTTTTCTGATGGTGGGAGTTACAACGAGGTAGATGCTGCGGTACGTCACGCAAAAGAAATGCAAGGTGAAGGTGCTCATATTATTGATATTGGTGGCGAATCTACTCGCCCGGGTTTTGCTAAAGTATCAGTAGAAGAAGAAATAAAGCGAGTTGTCCCGATGATTCAAGCAGTTTCAAAAGAAGTAAAATTGCCTATATCTATCGATACATATAAAGCTGAAGTTGCAAAGCAAGCAATTGAGGCTGGTGCTCATATTATTAATGATATTTGGGGAGCGAAGGCGGAGCCGAAAATTGCTGAAGTCGCAGCTCATTACGATGTACCCATCATTTTAATGCATAACCGCGATAACATGAATTATCGTAATTTAATGGCGGATATGATTGCTGATTTGTATGACAGTATTAAAATTGCTAAAAATGCTGGTGTGCGAGATGAGAATATTATTTTAGATCCAGGTATCGGTTTTGCTAAAACACCTGAGCAGAACTTAGAGGCGATGCGTAATTTAGAACAGTTAAATGTGCTAGGTTATCCGGTTCTCTTAGGTACTTCGAGAAAGTCCTTTATTGGGCACGTATTAGATTTGCCAGTAGAGGAACGCCTTGAGGGAACGGGAGCTACTGTTTGTCTTGGTATTGAAAAGGGCTGTGAGTTTGTTCGTGTCCATGATGTGAAAGAAATGGCGCGTATGGCTAAAATGATGGATGCGATGATTGGTAAGGGGGTAAGGTAATTGGATAAAATTTATATCCATGATATGGAGTTTTATGGTTATCATGGCGTGTTCCCAGAGGAGAATAAATTAGGTCAGAGATTTAAAGTTGACTTAACGGTGGAGTTGGATTTAAAGCGTGCAGGGGAAAGTGATGACTTAGAGCATTCGGTCAATTATGGAGAGCTTTTCGAATTATGTAGAAAAGTTGTTGAGGATAGAAAGTATAAGCTTGTGGAGAGTATCGCTGAAAATATTGCTGCAGATATATTAAAACAATATGAAAGTATTTCGCGCTGTACAATTAAGGTAATTAAGCCGGATCCACCGATACCGGGTCATTATCGTGCTGTAGCAGTAGAAATTACGAGAGAACGTCCATGAACAATATAGCTTACATTGCATTAGGGTCAAATATTGGAGAGCGTTATACGTATCTAACCGAAGCGATTCAGTTTTTAAATAAAAATCCTTATATTCAGGTTGATGATATTTCATCTGTATATGAAACTGAGCCAGTTGGCTATACTGACCAAAGTTGCTTTTTAAATTTAGTTATAAAAATTTCTACCAATTTATCACCACAAGAATTATTGAAAGTAACACAAAAAGTAGAAAATGACCTAGGAAGAAAAAGGGAAATTAGGTGGGGGCCGAGGACTATCGACCTTGACATTTTACTTTATAATCAAGAGAATATTGAAGCAGAGAATCTTATTGTTCCGCATCCGCGGATGTTTGAAAGAGCTTTTGTTATCGTTCCGTTGTTAGAAATTAATCAAGACATAAAACAAAACATTTCATGTTCACAAGTAGAAGAAATGAAAAGGCGAGAGGGAGTAACGGTATGGAAGCAGAAAAATGGGGAAGACGCATTCGTGCTTTTCGAAAGCTAAAAGGTTACACACAAGAAGGTTTTGCTAAAGCACTAGGGGTATCTGTATCTGTTTTAGGTGAGGTTGAGAGAGGGAATAGATCGCCTTCTCAAGATTTTGTAGTAGAAGTTGCTAAGGCATTAAATGTTTCGATAGAGGAATTAATGCCAAAGTGATTGTACAGGAAGGAGTAGATTGATTGTTAAAGATTGCAAATATCGAGATGAAAAATCCGGTTGTACTAGCACCGATGGCGGGAGTGTGTAACTCTGCATTCCGTTTAACAGTAAAAGAATTTGGTGCCGGCTTAGTTTGTGCTGAAATGGTAAGTGATAAGGCAATATTGCTTAATAATAAAAGAACATTAGATATGTTATATATCGACGAGAGAGAAAAGCCATTAAGTTTACAAATTTTTGGTGGAGAGAAAGAAACTCTTGTAGATGCTGCGAAATATGTAGATAAATATACGACAGCAGACATAATTGATATTAATATGGGTTGTCCAGTGCCGAAAATCGTTAAATGTGATGCTGGAGCAAGGTGGCTTTTAGACCCGAATAAAATATATGAAATGGTAGCAGCGGTTGTAGATGCTGTTGAAAAGCCGGTTACAGTTAAAATGCGTATCGGTTGGGATGAAGAACATATTTTCGCAATAGAAAATGCTAGGGCTGTTGAGCGTGCTGGTGGCCAAGCTGTGGCGGTTCACGGACGTACACGAGTGCAAATGTATGAAGGAAAAGCGGATTGGGATATTATTAAACAAGTAAAACAATCTGTAAATATCCCGGTTATCGGAAATGGTGATGTCGCAACGCCGCAAGATGCAAAGCGTATGCTTGATGAAATTGGTGTAGATGGTGTTATGATTGGTCGTGCTGCTCTTGGAGATCCGTGGATGATTTATCGTACGGTAAAGTATTTGGAGACAGGTGAATTAATGCCGGAACCAACAGTGCGCGAGAAAATTGATGTATGTATGTTGCATCTAGATCGTCTTATCGACTTAAAGAATGAAAGTGTCGCTGTAAGAGAGATGAGAAAACATGCAGCTTGGTATTTAAAAGGTGTTCGTGGTAATGCGAGTGTACGTAATGGTATTAATGCTTGTAACACACGGGAAGACCTTGCGAATGTGTTAGGTACATTTGTAGAAGAAGTGGAAGCGAAACAACAAACAATTTACGTTGGTTAATAATGGACATAGGAGATTGACATTCTTCTATACACTTCCTATAATTACGTGAAAGAAAGAAGAGCTGCCAGTTAGTTGCTGGCAGTTTTTCTAGTTGAGTAGAAAATGCTATACTGTATATATTGTAAAATTAAATAGAGCTGGAGTGATATCAATATCATGGATAACATGAACCACGAAGAATTAAACGACCAATTGATTGTTCGTCGTGAAAAGCTACATAATTTACGTGAACAAGGAATTGACCCGTTCGGTAAAAGATTTGAACGCACAAATTCAACAACTGACTTAGTGAGTCTATATGGAGAGTTCTCTAAAGAGGAATTAGAGGAGAAGGAAATCGCTGTTTCTATCGCTGGTCGTATTATGACAAAACGCGGAAAAGGGAAAGCTGGATTTGCACATGTTCAAGATTTACATGGACAAGTTCAAATTTATGTTCGTAAAGATGCTGTTGGAGATGACGAGTACGAATTATTTAAAACAGCAGATTTAGGTGATTTAGTAGGTATTGAAGGTAAAGTGTTCAAAACAAACGTTGGAGAACTTTCAGTAAAAGCAACAGGCTTTACGCTATTAACGAAATCTCTTCGTCCATTACCAGATAAATACCATGGATTAAAAGATGTTGAACAACGCTACCGTCAACGTTACTTAGACTTAATTACAAGTATGGAAAGTCGTGAAACGTTCGTTACTCGTAGTAAAATCATTCGTGAGATGAGAAGATACCTAGATGACAACGGTTATCTTGAAGTGGAAACACCTATGATGCATGCAATTGCAGGTGGAGCTTCTGCGCGTCCTTTCACTACACATCATAATGCGTTAGATATGGAATTATATATGCGTATCGCAATTGAGCTACATTTAAAGCGTCTTATTGTGGGTGGTTTAGAAAAAGTATATGAGATCGGCCGTGTATTCCGTAATGAGGGTGTATCAACTCGTCATAACCCTGAGTTTACGATGATTGAATTATATGAAGCATACGCTGATTATAAAGATATTATGAAGTTAACAGAAGATATGGTTGCTCATATCGCGAAAAAAGTACTGGGTACAACAACAATCCAGTATGGTGATTATGAAATTAATCTAGAACCAGAATGGACACGTCTTCATATGGTAGATGCGATTAAGCAATACTCTGGAGCTGATTTCTGGAATCCGATGAGTGTAGAAGAAGCGCGTGAACTTGCAAAAGAACATAATGTAGAAATTAAAGATACAATGGAAGTTGGTCATATTATAAATGAATTCTTCGAACAAAAAGTAGAAGATAAATTAATCCAACCAACATTTATTTACGGTCATCCGGTAGAAATCTCGCCGCTTGCGAAAAAGAATGATGAAGATCCAAGATTTACAGATCGTTTCGAATTATTTATCGTTGCGCGTGAACATGCAAATGCATTCACTGAGTTAAATGATCCAATCGATCAAAAAGAACGTTTTGAAGCGCAATTAAAAGAGCGCGAACAAGGTAATGACGAAGCTCACATGATGGATGACGATTATATTGAAGCTCTTGAGTACGGTATGCCTCCTACGGGTGGATTAGGAATCGGTATCGATCGTCTAGTTATGTTATTAACAAATGCACCATCTATTCGTGATGTATTATTATTCCCTGCTATGCGCCATAAACAAGACTAAGCTTTGGAGATTTCTCCAAAGCTTTTTTTTTATTTGAGCATGAGTTGCGTGGGTATAGTAAATCTTGATAGTGCGAGAAATTATATTTATATAGAAGAAATGTGCTGTTTTTATACCTTTTTACTAAGTTAAAAATTTTATTAGAAAAACTATTGCATTTTAATAATCAAACTGGTATATTTATATTCGTTGCCACGAAAGGTAACAAACAAAACAAACGAAAAACAACTTATTAAAAAAAGTTGTTGACGAAAATATAACGAAATGTTATATTGATAAAGTCGCTTCTGAGCGACAAAG
>NZ_JBNLYE010000064.1:0-18827 GCF_050172095.1 Bacillus sp. GMs2/2 | reverse complement strand
TTAAAACAAATTGTTTTAGAGATTACAGAGCATGAATGTAAAGAAGATATAGAGCAATTTAATCATTTGCTTATGTATTATCGTACATATGGTATTCAAATTTCGATTAATAAAGTCGGAACGGGCACAAGTAATTTAGAGCGTATTAGCGTGTTAGCACCTGATATTTTAAAAGTAGATTTAACGAACTTAAGGCAAACAGCACTTTTACAATCTTATCAAGATATTTTATATTCTTTATCATTACTTGCTAGAAGAATTGGTGCAACTTTGTTATATGAAGAAATAGATGCTTTTTATCAACTGCAATATGCTTGGAAGAACGGCGGAAGATATTATCAAGGTAATTATTTGAAAGAATGTTTACCTGATTTTATTGAAACGAATGTTTTGAAAGAGCGACTAGGTAATGAATGTCATCAGTTTATTCAGCATGAAAAGAAGAAGTTACAAAAAATTTATAATTTAACAGAGATGTTACGCGATCGCATTGGCGATGTTTTATCAAAACAAAAAAAGAATGAAGATATAAATGATTGGTTATTACAATTTAGTCAAAGTGTATCACAGTGTAGTTTTCGTATATTTATTTGTAATGAAGATGGTTTCCAACAATCAGGAAATGTTATGAAAAAAGATGGAGAATGGATTGTGATGCCGGATTATTATATGAAGAACTGGAGTTGGCGCCCGTATTTTCTCGAGAATATCATGAAAATGCGTTTTGAGAATAAGGCGAGGCTTTCAGATTTATATGCAGATATTGAAACGGGAGAAATGGTACGAACATTTTCCTTCCCGATTGATGATGACAACTTTTTATTTATAGATTTATCTTATGAATATTTATATGAAGAAGATGTTTTATTTTAATGCACGAAGAGATTCGTGCATTTTTTGTTTGTTTTTATCATAAATTGGTAATAGTGAAAATGGTGATGAAAATGCTGTCTATCGTTGTAAAGATTTTACGAACGAAATCTGTCCTTTCTTTGCATAATCATTGTTACAATGAATACTACAAAGACAAGTTCTTTTAAAAGGAAGGTGAAAAAATGAGGAAATATGGAATATGGCTTGTTCTATTTGTATGTGTTGCCTTTCTAGTTGGTTATAGTGTTACGACTGTTTTAGGAAAAGAGGAAGTGGAAGTCGATCGGAAAGAAGTATTTACAACGATACAAAAAGGCTATGAAACCCAGTTTTCAATTCGTGGGAAGCATTTGCCGATGAATAAGATGATAGAGACGTTATCACCGTATTTTACAGATAATTTCCTTCAAGTATTTACAGATGAAAATAGCAGAAGTGATAAACAAAGTGGTGAATATTTACTTCCGGCAAAAGAAGCACCGTTTTCTTTTAATTCAGAAACAAAAATGTCGTATGATGAAGAACATAAAAATTTATATGTATATGAGCGGACAAAAAGTGGACAGTATCAAATTGTAACATTGAAAAGGGATCAAGATAAATGGAAGCTAGCAGGATATCATGAAAGTCAGGAACTTTTAACTGAAATAAAAAGGTTGCAACAATTATAAAGTGAAACTTTTAATCAGTGGGAGGGATTACTCTTCCATCTAACTTCTTTGCTGTAGCTAAATTTGGGGTAGGAGTTTTACTACCTACAAATAGCGGGATAAGGATAGGAATAGGTATTTACCTATTCCTATTCTATATTGAGTAGTTGTTGTAACTTTTCAATTTGAAACCCTGCAACTACTTCGCCATCAATTACGACTGTTGGAGTTGAATAAGAATCATAGTCGTATAAAAGACGATTGCGAGCAGCAGCGTCTTTTTTTACGTCAAATTCTTCATATGCAATGTTATTATGCTTCAAAAATTCTTTCACAATAACACAGGGCGGACAATCGGGTTGTGTATAAACCTCAATTTTTTTCATTGTTATTCCTCCTTTTTTCTGTTTTTTATTATATTCTTCCAGTATAAAAACCGCAATAAAGAAGGGGAAATATGTTCTTTCTGTTTTTTCCTTCGCATTTCGACAAATTTTTAGTTGAGTTTCTGGCCAATAACCTTTATCCTAGAGTGTGGAACATTTTTTCTGTTATGACGGATAGAATGAGTATAGCTGTAAAACCTATTGGTAGGAAGATCAGAGAAAGGAGAGATTTCATGTCTCTACTCCAAGGAATTTTAACTCGACTTGTTAGTCTACAAGAACAAGCTGAAAGCGGTGAAGTAGCACAACGCTATTTTGAAGTGAACGGTGAGCGCAAATGTAGCGTGAAATTTTTCGATAAAAGTGAAATGTATGAGTTAGAAGTGTATCAACAAGGTGAAAAACCTCAAGTGTATCAATTCGATAATATCGACATGGTTGCAATTGAGATTTACGATATCATTTCTTGATACATATAAAAAAGGTACTGCCATGTGGCAGTACCTTTTTTAGTTCTATTACTTTCTAGTGGAATGTATAGAAGTTTTTTATTTTTCCTACAATGGTATTAAAATGAAATTTTAATCTGTGCAAGTTTGCTTATCCATGTGGAAAATGAGTCCCGTCAACCGGGTGAATATGTGAAGCTAAACTTCTCACAATCGCTGGGTTCTGCAAATAGCGGGAGAAATATAACTAGGAGGTTATCGTATGGAACGTTTACCAGTTGTGATTTGTCCTAATTGTCAAAGTTCTGCTGAGATTATTCATGTATTAACGGCTCAATCTAATCAAAATGTAATTTATACGTGCCAAGTTTGTCACTTTGTAATTCGAAATATTGAAACGAATAAAGGATAGGAAGTTATAATTTTAGTTTTTGTCCCATACAATGAGAATACGAAAAGTCTGTCTAATTGAAAGGACGTGACTCTGTGGACGGTGCACATAAATTTTACAATGTTTCAGAGAGACATTTAAATTTTGATATGGTCTTTAACCGTATTTGTAGTTTCATTGAAAAGGATCCGCGAAATTTATATCGATTATCCATTGGGACAGACTCACAAGCGCATCAAAAGGATACGAGGTTTATTACAGCAATCCATATTCATCGTGTTGGAAAAGGTGCCTGGGGCTGTTTACACCATAGATCAGTAAAAGATAAGCCGGCAACCTTACGTGAGAAAATATATTTAGAAACGCAGTTTAGTCAAGAAATCGCATGTCTATTTACGCCTACTCATATACAAACAATATGGGAGTTATTGCATCCTTATGCTCAAGATGGGGCTGGATTCATAATGGAAATTCATTTAGACATTGGGAATGATGGTTTAACAAAAGAATTTATTTTAGATATGACAGAAAAAATTCGAGCGATGGGATTAACTGCAAAAATTAAGCCAGATGCTTATGCGGCGTTTAGCTATGCAAATCGATATACGAAATGATTTTTTTGTATGTATACGATTGCTACATATCTTTTAATAAAAACTGAATATTACATCTATTAAATAGGTTGAATTTTTTATATAATAAGAGTAACGATGCGAGTGTAAGGAGAGGGGTATATGCAAAGGGAAGTTGTTTTAACGAAGGAAGAAGAAAGTTTACTACTAGATATTTTATTTCAGCAAAATTACGCAAGTGAAATTTTAGCTGTGGAACTTACAGATATTGAGAATGGTTTGAAACAGACAGATGTGATGCAATATAAAAAAATCACAAGGTTATTTTACAGATTAAAAAATAAAGGGTATTAAGCGCTACCGGAATGGTAGTCTTTTTTTTGTGCTGTATGCTAAAATAGCTGTGTGATTGTATTTTTATTGAAATAAATTTAGGACAAAATAATAATATGAAAACGCTGTCATAAAATGTGAATAGAGTTGTGAACATAAGCAGGAAAAAGGGAAAATGGGGGATGTAATATGATTAGTATTCCGAAAGACGAATTTCAACAAATTCTTGTGAAGGATTTAATGATTTCATCGGAAAAAGTAGCTCATGTCCAAATTGGAAATAGTTTAGAACATGCTTTACTCGTTCTTGTGAAATCTGGATATTCGGCGATACCTGTCTTAGATCCAATGTATAAACTACATGGTTTGATTAGTACTGCCATGATATTAGATGGTATGTTAGGATTAGAACGTATTGAGTTTGAAAGACTCGATGATATGAAAGTAGAGCAGGTGATGAAAGAAGATATACCTGTTCTTAAATTAGACGATTCATTTGCAAAAGCTTTAGAAATGACAATTGATCATCCTTTTATTTGCGCTGTTAATGAAGAAGGCTATTTTGAGGGGATTTTAACACGTCGGGCTATTTTAAAATTGTTGAATAAGAAAGTAAGGCAACATAATCGATAACGTAAGAAAAGTGACTTCATAGAAACGAAGAAGTCACTTTTTTTTCGTGCATATCACTTGTGTATGTATTATATTTAAAAAGACATAAAACATAAGGAAAGTTTGCGCTGGACAATTGTATTTTTTGAATGAAAGCATTCGGGTAAATTAAGGATGAAAAGCTTATTGAAATAAGGTGTATGGAAGCTAAGGAAAGAGGGAGAAAGTTGCAAATTGATGATTTTCAAATGATGGTTGTGTTAGCTCAGGAATCAAATATGAGAAAAGCGGCGGAACGTTTATTTGTTTCCCAACCTGCGCTGAGTCAACGATTACAATCTATGGAGAAACAATGGGGAATGAAGTTTTTTATTCGCTCACAAAAAGGATTGACAATTACACCTGAAGGGGAAAAAGTTGCAAATTATGCTAAAGAAATGTTGCAAAGGGAAGAAGATATAAAAAGTGAGCTAGCTGTTTTCAGAACGGAAACTCATGGAACGTTAAAAATAGCTGTTGCATCAGTTATTGGTCAATATTGGCTCCCTCCTGTTTTGAAAAAGTTTGTGCATAAATATCCTTCTGTCAAGATATCGCTGTTTACTGGATGGAGTAGTGAAGTGCAAAAGCAGTTTTATGAAGGAGACGTTCATGTTGCTATACTGAGGGGAACACAAGAATATAAAGGTCAGAAGCAACAATTATTTGAAGATGAACTGTATTTAGTTGATAAAGAAATAAAAGATATTTCGATGTTAAAAGAAACAAATAGGCCGTTCATTCAATTTAAAAGTGATTCGACTTATTATGGACAAATACAAAATTGGTGGTATGGTTTATTTTCTAATCCGCCTAAGCGAACGATTGTAGTTGACCAAATTGAAACATGTAAACAACTTGTTTTAAATGGTATAGGTTATGCCCTTTTACCTTCTACTGTTTTAAAGGAAGTACAGGAAAATATGTATAAAACACCTGTTCAACTGACGAGAGAAACATGGTTGTTAACAAGTGACTCGGCAAGGCAGTTGAAGCAAGTACAAGCATTTTTAGAAATTATAGAAGAAATTCAAAGGGAAAAATAAGATTATTATCTTGCTACTCGCTCTTTCGTTTGGTAGAGTAACATTATAAATGGATTTAGGAGGCAACAAGAATGAAAATGATGGACGCTAACGAAATTATTTCGTTTATTCAAAAAAGTGAAAAGAAAACTCCTGTAAAGGTATACATAAAAGGGGATTTAAAAGAAGTAACATTCCCTGAAACAGTACAAGCATTTGTGAATAAAAAGTCAGGTGTATTATTCGGAGAATGGTCTGAAATTAAGACAATTCTTGATGAGAATAATAAGCACATCGTTGACTACGTTGTAGAAAACGATCGTCGTAATTCTGCAATCCCGATGCTTGATTTAAAAGGTATTAAAGCTCGCATCGAGCCAGGTGCTATTATTCGTGACCATGTTGAAATTGGTGACAACGCTGTAATTATGATGAATGCAACAATTAACATTGGTGCTGTAATTGGTGAAGGTTCTATGATCGACATGAACGCAGTACTTGGTGGACGTGCAACAGTCGGTAAAAACTGTCACGTAGGTGCAGGTGCTGTACTTGCAGGTGTTATTGAGCCACCTTCTGCAAAACCAGTTATCGTTGAAGATGATGTAGTAATCGGTGCAAACGTGGTTGTTTTAGAGGGTGTTACAGTAGGGAAAGGTGCAGTCGTAGCAGCAGGAGCTGTTGTAACAGAAGATGTGCCTCCATACACAGTTGTTGCAGGTACTCCAGCACGTGTAATTAAAGAAATTGATGAGAAGACAAAAGCAAAAACAGAAATCAAACAAGAGCTTCGTCAATTAAACCCAGAGAAATAAAAAGTAAAAAAAGCGTAAGAGCGTAAATGGGCTCTTACGCTTTTTATAGATAGAGGTGCAAAAATGACAGTAAGCAAATTTATCCAAATTCGTAGGGATTTACATAGAATTCCAGAAATCGGATTTAAGGAATGGAAAACACAACAGTATATTTTAGATTATATAGGAACACTTTCTCATGAATTTGTGGAAGTGAAGACATGGAAAACGGGTGTAATCGTTAAAGTAAATGGAAAAAATCCCGAAAAAATAATAGGTTATCGTGCAGATATAGACGGTTTACCAATTACAGAGGAAACTGGATACGAGTTTGCTTCTATTCATGAAGGAATGATGCATGCATGTGGCCATGATGTACATACAACAATCGGTTTAGGCCTTCTAACGAAAGCTGTGAGCGAAAGAATAGATGATGACCTTGTATTTCTATTCCAGCCAGCAGAAGAAGGACCAGGCGGTGCTCTTCCTATGTTAGAAAGTGAAGAGTTAAAAGAATGGAAACCAAATATAATTCTTGGTCTTCATATTGCACCAGAATACGCTGTGGGGGCAATTGCAACGAAAGAAGGACTGTTATTTGCCAATACTTCAGAATTATATATTGATTTAAAAGGGAAAGGTGGCCATGCTGCCTATCCGCATACTGCAAATGACATGATTGTTGCAGCGAGTCACCTTGTTACACAGCTTCAATCCGTTATTAGTCGCAATGTAAATCCTCTTGATAGTGCAGTAATTACAATCGGGAAAATTACAGGTGGTACGGTTCAAAATATTATTGCAGAAAAATCTCGTTTAGAAGGAACGATTCGAACATTATCAGTGGAATCAATGAAGCGTGTGAAAAGCAGAATTGAGTCAATTGTTGCAGGTATCGAAGCTTCTTTCCAGTGTGAGGCGATTATAGATTACGGAGCAATGTATCATCAAGTATATAACCATGAAGAGTTAACGAGAGAGTTTATGGAATTTGTACATAAACAAACTGATATGAATGTTATTACATGTACTGAGGCAATGACGGGTGAAGATTTTGGTTATATGCTTCGAGAAATCCCTGGATTTATGTTTTGGCTTGGAGTAAATTCAGAATATGGTTTACATCATGCAAAATTAAAACCAGACGAAGAAGTGATTGAAAAGGCAATCACATTTTTAAGCCAATATGTAAAGTGGAAAGGGAATAGAAAATAAAACTTCCGCTCTCTTGAAGGTTCCAAAAAACTTTTTGTTCTGAGGTGTAAGTAACGCTCGTATAGATTGATTTTAGACATTTACATACAAATGGAAGAATTAAAGTTAATTGTACTGTTTTAATAATGAGCAGGGGGTTTAGCCACTGCTCATTATTAATTATTTGACTAACTTATATATGTTTACTTTTAGTATGAAAAGTGTGTAAAATCAATGTGAAACATAGAAAAAAGGGTGGGGAATTACG
The DNA here is from genome assembly GCF_050172095.1 of Bacillus sp. GMs2/2. NCBI lineage: Bacteria > Bacillati > Bacillota > Bacilli > Caryophanales > Bacillaceae > Bacillus > Bacillus sp. GMs2/2. The sequence goes on along the minus strand of NZ_JBNLYE010000064.1, from coordinate 11,241 downwards.
TGCAAATTAGCAGTGCGATTTTATGTTTCGTCTTATATGCGTATGTTATTATTGCGGCGGTTTATTTTGGGATAAGTTTTTATGCCTATCGTCTAGTAGATAATAATGAATATGACGAAACATACAAATGGGTGAAGAGATATTTATCACCTGTACTAGAAATTATGAATGGGTTTGTGCTCTTTTTATTTATTGGATTAATTGCTTTCTCAACGAGTTTAGTAGGGAATAAAACTACGTTATTTGTATTGGGTATCATTATTTTTATGTTGTTAGGAATAAGGATTGGTAATACGGTCTTTTGGAATGAAAGAAAAGTAGATGGTTGGACGGGAATGTTAATTCCGTGCATGTTAGCTGCAATCGTGACAAATATAGAGCATGAATATTATCAATTACATTTTTGGCTTATTATCGTTTTAACAATTCTTTCTGTTTTGTATATAAGCACAGTAGTACTAACATATATTGCACATGAAAAAGGAGATGTTAAAGGCACTCGTTTCTTTAGAGGACGGGCATTATTTTGGAGTGTGCCGACGATGGCAGTTATCGCGCTTATTGCGATATTAGTAAATGGATATCAATTTTCTAATTGGCAACTATTTTTAGAAAATTGGTGGATCTTTATCTTTTCGTTTATTGCTTTTTTAGGTGCAACGCATTATTTATTCCATCAACATCATTACATATGGGCGTTGTTATTTGCATTCACACAGCTTCTATTTGCCTTTTTTGGTCAAGAAACATTATTATTCGTTTTTGAAACATTTAGTTCTTTTGGAAATATATTTGTATTTGCTATGCTACTTGTTGGTATCGCTTTTTACTTGCAACAATATTTTTATATACAAAAACAAAAATAAGAGCTAATCATAGTTTTTGTGACGCATATAAAGTGTGTTACACTGAAAATAAATAGTACTTGAAGTTATTGGAGGAATTCTTGTGGGTGAGAAAGAAAAAGAATTTGCTGTCATTGGACTTGGTCGCTTTGGTGGAAGTATTTGCCGAGAACTAGCTCAATTAGGCATGGAAGTAATGGCAATCGATTCAGATGAGGATAAAATTAATGAATTTGCAAATATAGCTTCGCATGCTGTAATTGCAGATTCAACAGATGAGATGGTATTAAAAAGCCTTGGTATTCGAAATTTTGATCACGTAGTCGTTGCTATTGGAGATAATTTAAATTCAAGTATTTTAACGACTTTGATTTTGAAAGAGTTGGGGGTAAAAAATATTACTGTAAAAGCTCAAAATGATTATCATGAAAAAGTGTTAAGTAAAATAGGTGCAGATCATATTGTGCATCCAGAACGTGATATGGGAAAAAGGATTGCTAATAATATTGCATCAAGCAATGTGCTAGACTACCTTGAGCTTTCAGATGAGCATAGTATTGTAGAGATTATTGCGAATAAAAAAATTGATGGGCACTCTTTAATTGAATTAGATATTCGTGCGAAGTTTGGATTGAATATTGTAGCAATTAAACGAGGTAAAGAAGTTATCGTATCCCCTCGAGCTACGGAGAATATTCAAGCAGGAGATATATTAATTGTCATTGGTCATGACGATGAAGTGGATCGATTTAAACACTTTTTAAGATAAGAGAAAAGAAAAGGACAATGCCTTCATGGCATTGTCCTTTTTCTTATATTTCCATAATGATTGGTAAAATCATTGGACGACGTTTCGTTTTCTCATATAGGAATGGGGCTAATGTGTCTGTAATTTCATTTTTAATTTCAGACCATTGTGTTGTTTTACGCTCCATTACTTTTTCTAAATGAGTTGTAATTAATGTTTGTGCATCATTGATTAAATCGCTGCTTTCACGCATGTAAACGAAACCGCGTGAGATGATATCAGGTCCTGCTGCAACTTTAAATTCTTTCATATCAATGCTTACAACTACAATTACAAGTCCTTCTTCAGAAAGGATACGACGATCGCGTAATACGATATTGCCAATATCTCCAATACCGTTTCCATCAATGTAGACCGAACCAGATGGGATTTTTCCAGCTACGCTAGCTTCATCCGAACGTAAAGCAAGAACATCGCCATTATCCATAATGAAGCAATTTTCTTCAGGGATGCCACAATCATTTGCTATGTTCATGTGCATACGCTGCATACGATATTCACCATGAATTGGCATGAAGTACTTCGGTTTAATTAGACGTAACATTAACTTTTGTTCTTCTTGTCCACCGTGTCCACTTGTATGGATATTTGAAAGTTTCCCGTGAATTACATCAGCGCCAGCGCGGTACAACATGTTAATTGTACGACTTACGCTAATTGTATTTCCTGGAATTGGTGAAGAAGAGAAAACAACTGTATCTCCAGGAATAATTTGAATTTGGCGGTGTGTACCATTTGCAATACGTGAAAGTGCTGCCATCGGTTCACCTTGACTACCTGTACATAAAATAACAACTTTATTAGCTGGTAAGCGGTTTAGTTGAGATGCATCTATGAATGTATCTTTCGGGCAACGAATATAACCAAGGTTTTGTCCAATTTCAATCGCTGCTTCCATACTTCGACCAAACACAGCTACTTTACGGTTGTTTTCAACAGCAGCTTCAACAACTTGTTGTAAGCGGTGGATATTTGATGCAAAGGTTGCAAATATAATCCGTCCTTCTACTTTACGGAAAATGTCTTGAATGCTATCACCAACGCGACGCTCAGACATAGTAAAGTTTGGAACTTCACTGTTCGTACTATCAGATAATAGACATAGTACGCCATCTTTACCGATTTCAGCCATTTTTGTTAAATCAGCTGGTTCACCAACTGGTGTGAAGTCAAATTTGAAGTCACCAGTATGAACAACTTGACCTTGAGGTGTTTTCACAACAACGCCGTACGAATCTGGAATACTGTGAGTTGTACGGAAGAAGGATACAGACGTTTTTTTGAATTTAATAACGTCATCTTCTTGAATCTCGTAAAGTTTTGCTTTACGAAGTAAGCCGTGTTCTTCTAATTTATTTTTGATGAGTGCAATTGCTAATTTTCCGCCGTAAATTGGAATGTTCACTTGACGTAATAGGTAAGGGATTCCGCCGATATGATCTTCGTGACCATGTGTAATGAATAACCCTTTAATTTTATCTTCGTTTCGCACAAAATAAGTGTAGTCTGGTATTACATAATCGATTCCGAGAAGTTCGTCCTCTGGAAATTTAATTCCAGCATCAATTATAATAATTTCATCTTGAAATTGAACAGCGTATGTATTTTTACCGATTTCACCAAGCCCACCGAGAGCAAATACAGCAACTTGGTCGTTTTTTAGAAATTTCATATCGCTATACGATTTCCGCTAATGTTAAATCAGCGTTTTCTTTTTCATATTCAAGATGAGCGCCAGTAACAGACTGAACAAACTCGATATTATATGCGAACTTATTTAACTTTGTACGAACATCCTTTTCAGACGTAGCCTCTAAATATAAAACTTTTGTATTTTCACGTACTGGAACCTCAGTTAATTTTTCTTGATAAAATACTTTAAAAATCATTTGGAAAACCTCTCCTTGTCTATGTTTTGCATTATCTGTTACTTATTATAAAGCAAACAGTCACGATTTTCATGTTTTTTCGAATGAGAATGAAGAAAAAGCCCGAAATGGGCACAATTTAAGCGATTGTCTTTTTACGGACTAGACCGTTTAAATAACGCTTGAGCTTTTTCTTCAGCTTCTTCAGCATGATTACTCCTTCCTTTCCTTATTTTAAACATGCCTATTACTAGTGAAAACTCTATCTCTGATATAAGAGATAGGACAAAAGTGAATGGTGAATCTTGTCCTTTCCCATACAGTGAAAGTTATTCTATAGTAACGATCAGTAGCCGTTAGTTATAGGTATAGTATGAGGAAGAATGGAAAAGAAAATTCATCCGAACAAGTATCTACATGTTTTACTAATATATATATATGCAAAGTTTACAAATAAGGTCAGAAAGGGAACGCTTTCTTCACAGATGTTTAATATGTTATACTTTTTTTTAGAATTTGAAAAGTGATATTCAAAATAGGAATATAGAGTGCCAGAAAGGATTTTGACAAATGAATGATAAAATTGTCTTTTTTGATATTGATGGAACATTATTAGATCATGATAAAAAAATTCCGCAATCTACACGAGATGCAGTAAAACAGTTACAAGAAAAAGGTGTACATGTAGCAATTGCGACAGGGCGCGCGCCATTTATGTTCGAAGATATTCGCAGGGAACTTAATATACATAATTATGTTAGTTTTAATGGACAATATGTTGTCTTTGAAGATGAGGTAATATTTAATAATCCGTTACATCCAGATGCTTTACATAGGTTTACTCAGTTTGCAAAACAAGAAGGATATCCACTTGTATATCTTGACCATCAAGATATGAGAGCATCAGTGGAATATCATGATTATGTGAAAGAAGGCTTTGGAAGCTTAAACTTTGAGCATCCAGCATATGAGCCTAATTTTTATGAGGAACGTAATATTTATCAAACACTACTTTTTTGTGAAGTAAATGAAGAGGAAAAGTTTATTAATCATTATCCAGATTTTCATTTTATTCGTTGGCATGCATATTCAATGGATATCATTCCGAATGGTGGTTCTAAGGCAAAAGGAATTGAGAAATACATTGAAAAGTTAGGTTTTAATCGTGATCAAGTGTATGCATTTGGAGATGGCTTAAATGATTTAGAAATGATCGAAGCCGTTGGCACAGGTATTGTGATGGGAAATGGCCATGAAGACTTGAAAAAACTTGCAAATCATGTGACAAAGGATGTTAATGAAGACGGTATATATCATGGACTAAAGTGGGCTGGATTGCTATAAGTGAATATGGAACCCATTTCATAATAAAAAGGCGGAAGATTAACTTCCGCCTTTTTATTATTATCGCTCTAGAGGTTTGGAATCATCAGGAGCGGCAAAAGGATTTTCTTTATTGATATGGTCATAGAACATAACGCCATTTAAATGATCAATCTCGTGTTGGAATACGATTGCTGGTAAACCTTTTAAACGTAATTTTACTTCTTCTCCGTTAATAGAAGTTGCTTTTACTGTAATTCTTGTATAACGAGGAACATAACCAGGTACTTCGCGGTCTACAGACAGACAGCCTTCACCACCCTGTAAATATGTACGTTCAACAGAATGGCTAATGATTTTTGGATTGAATAATGCATGGCTATATAATGTACCATCCGCATCGGTTACATGAACTGCAATCATTTTTTTTGAAACACCGATTTGCGGAGCCGCTAATCCGATTCCAGGGCGTAAACTATATTTTTCAGCCATTTCAGGATCTTGGCTATTTATTACGAATTCAATCATTTCTTTTAAGGTAGTTGTATCTTCTTCGCTTGCCGGTAATGACACCTCTTCTGCAACGTTGCGCAAAATAGGATCTCCTTCGCGAATAACATCTTTCATTGTAAGCATATGTAATCTCTCCTTTCCTCTTTAGTCTACCAAAGGAGATGGAAAAAGTCATCGGCAAGAAAGGGAAGGCATTTTGGAAATTGTTCTATTATAGAGTAGTTATGTATGTGATAAAAAGAAAAAGACGGCAAAGCCGTCTTTTTCTTTCCATAGTTGTTTCGTTTTACATTAGCGAATGCAAGCAGCACCAACGATAATTAAAAGAATAAACAACACAACGATTAAGGCGAAGCCGCGTCCAGACCCGCCACAAGAACCGCCATAACCGTAGGAAGGATATGAACAAGTTGGATAGCAATATGAGTATCCGTACATGAGATGACCTCCTTTATCATTTCCCGCTAATACTGCGGTTACTATAATGTATGGAAGAGAGGGTAGAAATGTATAGGTATTTACCTAAAAAAGGAAGAGTAGTTTGTATATTTTTGTTACGAAGAGAGAAAAACTAAAGAGAATTAAATCGTTTACATATTATTCTAAGAGAAAAAATAAGTGAAAAAGGGAATAATATAACAGTAGGTCAATGCTTACTAATACAGATGTAAAAAATAAAAACACGTTTGTGTAGTAGAAACCTGCATATTATTTATAAAAAAACGTATTCAAAGTAATTGACATCGTAATTAGAATAGTTGTAAACTAAAAAACGTGATCAAGATTGTATTAATATGTTTCTGAAAAAACATTAGTACAGATTGTTAGGTACACAAAATTATTCTCAACCGACATACAAACATGTTGGTTTACATCGTTGCGCTTTTTAAACTGGAAAATAGCCAGTGAAAGCGTTTCAGAATATGGTTCAAGAGAGGAAGAGGTGAACGGAATGGGTACTAAAACAAAAAAGACCCTATTTAATGTTGATGAGCAAATGAAAGCTATCGCAGCTCAATTTGAAACATTACAAATTTTAAATGAAAACGGTGAAGTTGTGAATGAAGCAGCTATGCCTGAATTATCTGATGATCAATTAAAAGAATTAATGCGTCGTATGGTGTATACTCGCGTATTAGATCAACGTTCTATTTCTTTAAACCGTCAAGGACGTTTAGGTTTCTACGCACCTACAGCTGGACAAGAAGCTTCTCAATTAGCAAGTCATTTCGCACTTGAAGCAGAAGACTTCATCTTACCAGGATACCGTGATGTACCACAATTAGTATGGCACGGATTACCATTATACCAAGCATTCTTATTCTCTCGTGGACACTTCATGGGTAACCAAATGCCTGAGAATGTAAATGCATTAGCTCCACAGATCATTATCGGTGCGCAAATCATCCAAACTGCTGGTGTTGCGTTAGGTATGAAACTACGTGGTAAAAAATCTGTTGCAATTACTTATACTGGTGACGGTGGTGCTTCACAAGGTGACTTCTACGAAGGTATGAACTTTGCAGGTGCATTCAAAGCTCCAGCAATCTTCGTTGTTCAAAACAACCGTTATGCAATCTCTACTCCAGTAGAAAAGCAATCTGCAGCTAAAACTGTAGCACAAAAAGCAGTAGCAGCAGGTATTTACGGAATTCAAGTAGACGGTATGGATCCATTAGCTGTATACGCAGCAACTGCTTTTGCTCGTGAGCGCGCAGTAAATGGCGAAGGCCCTACTTTAATCGAGACTTTAACATTCCGTTACGGTCCACATACAATGGCTGGTGATGACCCAACTCGTTACCGTACAAAAGATATCGAAAACGAATGGGAACAAAAAGACCCAATCGTACGCTTCCGTAAGTTCTTAGAAGCTAAAGGCCTATGGTCTCAAGAAGTTGAAGAGACAGTAATCGAAGAAGCAAAAGAAGATATCAAACAAGCAATTGCTAAGGCTGACCAAGCTCCAAAACAAAAAGTAACTGATTTAATGGAAATCATGTACGAAAAAATGCCTTACAACTTAGCTGAACAATATGAAATCTACAAAGAAAAGGAGTCGAAGTAAGCCATGGCTCAAATGACAATGATTCAAGCAATCACTGATGCTTTACGCGTTGAAATGAAAAATGACCCTAACGTACTTGTATTTGGTGAAGACGTTGGTGTAAACGGCGGTGTATTCCGTGCTACTGAAGGTTTACAAGCTGAATTTGGTGAAGATCGTGTAATGGATACTCCACTTGCAGAGTCTGGTATTGGTGGACTTGCAGTTGGTCTTGCACTTGAAGGATTCCGTCCAGTTCCAGAAATCCAATTCTTCGGTTTCGTTTATGAAGTAATGGATTCAATTTCTGGTCAATTAGCTCGTATGCGTTACCGTTCTGGTGGACGTTGGACTGCTCCAGTAACAGTTCGTTCTCCATTCGGTGGTGGTGTTCATACTCCTGAACTACATGCTGATAGCTTAGAAGGATTAGTGGCTCAACAACCTGGTCTAAAAGTTGTTATTCCATCTACTCCATACGATGCTAAAGGTCTTTTAATCTCTGCGATTCGTGACAACGATCCAGTTATCTACTTAGAGCATATGAAATTGTACCGTTCATTCCGTCAAGAGGTACCAGAAGGTGATTACACAATTGATTTAGGTAAAGCTGATATCAAACGTGAAGGTACAGATGTATCTGTTATCGCTTACGGTGCTATGGTTCACGCTGCATTAAAAGCTGCTGAAGAACTTGAAAAAGAAGGTATCTCTTTAGAGATTGTTGACTTACGTACAGTTCAACCATTAGATATCGAAACAATCATCGCTTCTGTTGAAAAAACAGGTCGCGTAGTTGTAGTTCAAGAAGCTCAAAAACAAGCTGGTATTGCAGCTAACGTTGTAGCGGAAATTAACGACCGTGCAATCTTAAACTTAGAAGCTCCAGTTGTACGTGTTGCAGCTGCTGATACAGTATTCCCATTCTCTCAAGCAGAGAGCGTATGGTTACCAAACCACAAAGATATTGTTGAAGCTGTAAACAAAGTAATGAACTTCTAATTTTTAGCTTTTCATGTGCAAAAGAAATCAGCACATGCTGGTTTCTTTTGTACATATTCCATAATAATGAAATGAATCAGGGGGCTGAATTCCGTGGCATTTGAATTTAAACTACCAGATATCGGTGAAGGTATCCACGAAGGTGAAATCGTAAAATGGTTTATTAAACCAGGCGATGAAGTAAACGAAGACGATGTACTTCTTGAAGTACAAAATGATAAAGCAGTAGTAGAAATCCCTTCTCCTGTTAAAGGTAAAGTACTTGAAGTACTTGTAGAAGAAGGAACAGTTGCAATCGTAGGAGATACATTAATTAAATTTGATGCTCCTGGATATGAAAACCTTAAATTTAAAGGTGACGATCATGATGAAGCTCCAAAAGCTGAAGAAGCAGCAGTAGAAGCTCCAGCAGCGGAAGCTACTCCAGCAGCAACTGCAGAAGTAGTAAATGAGCGCGTAATTGCTATGCCATCTGTTCGTAAATACGCTCGTGAAAAAGGTGTAGACATTCATAAAGTAGCTGGTACTGGTAAGAATGGCCGTATCGTAAAAGCTGACATCGATGCATTTGCAAATGGTGGACAAACTGTAGCAGCAACTGAGGCTCCAGCAGCAGTAGAAGCTACTCCAGCAGCAGCGAAAGAAGAAGCACCAAAAGCACAACCAATCCCAGCTGGTGAATATCCAGAAACTCGTGAGAAAATGAGTGGTATCCGTAAAGCGATTGCGAAAGCAATGGTTAACTCTAAACACACAGCTCCTCACGTAACATTAATGGATGAAGTAGATGTAACAGAACTTGTTGCTCACCGTAAGAAGTTCAAAGCAGTAGCAGCTGACAAAGGTATTAAATTAACTTACCTTCCGTACGTTGTTAAAGCTTTAACATCTGCATTACGTGAATACCCAATGTTAAACACTTCTTTAGACGATGCATCTCAAGAAGTAGTTCATAAACATTACTTCAACATCGGTATCGCAGCTGATACAGACAAAGGTCTATTAGTACCAGTTGTTAAAGATACAGATCGTAAGTCTATCTTCACAATCTCTAACGAGATCAATGATCTTGCTGGTAAAGCACGTGAAGGTCGTCTAGCTCCAGCTGAAATGAAAGGTGCTTCTTGCACAATTACAAACATTGGTTCTGCAGGTGGACAATGGTTCACTCCAGTTATCAACCACCCAGAAGTAGCAATCCTTGGTATCGGTCGTATCGCTGAAAAACCAGTTGTGAAAAACGGTGAGATCGTTGCAGCTCCAGTATTAGCATTATCTCTAAGCTTTGACCATCGTTTAATTGACGGTGCAACTGCTCAAAAAGCGTTAAACCAAATTAAACGTCTATTGAATGACCCACAATTATTAGTAATGGAGGCGTAATAACAATGGTAGTAGGAGATTTCCCAATTGAATTAGATACAGTCGTTGTTGGTGCAGGTCCTGGTGGATACGTTGCGGCAATTCGTGCAGCACAATTAGGTCAAAAGGTAGCAATCATTGAAAAAGCTAACCTTGGTGGCGTATGCTTAAACGTTGGATGTATTCCTTCAAAAGCGTTAATCAATGCAGGTCATCGTTATGAGAATGCAATGCATTCTGATGACATGGGTATTACTGCAGAAAACGTAAAAGTTGACTTTACAAAAGTTCAAGAATGGAAAAACGGCGTAGTTAAGAAATTAACTGGCGGTGTTGAAGGCCTTCTTAAAGGTAACAAAGTTGAAATCATTCGCGGTGAAGCTTACTTCGTAGATGCTAATACATTACGCGTTATGACTGAAGATGCAGCTCAAACTTATACGTTTAAAAATGCTGTTCTTGCAACTGGTTCTACACCAATCGAAATTCCAGGATTCAAATACTCTAAACGTGTTATCAACTCTACAGGTGCTTTAAGCTTACCTGAAATTCCTAAAAAACTTGTTGTAATCGGCGGCGGTTACATCGGTATGGAATTAGGTACTGCATATGCTAACTTCGGTACAGAAGTTACTGTAGTAGAAGCTGGCGACGAAATCTTAGCTGGTTTCGAAAAAGCTATGAGCTCTGTTGTTAAACGTGCTCTACAGAAAAAAGGTAACGTAAATATCCATACAAAAGCTATGGCTAAAGGCGTTGAAGAAACAGAAACTGGCGTAAAAGTTAGCTTTGAAGTTAAAGGTGAAATCCAAACTGTAGAAGCAGACTACGTATTAGTAACTGTAGGTCGTCGTCCAAACACTCAAGAAATCGGTCTTGAGCAAGTTGGAGTTAAAATGACTGACCGCGGCATCATCGAAATCGATGAGCAATGTCGTACAAATGTACCAAACATCTATGCAATCGGTGATATCGTTCCTGGACCACCATTAGCTCACAAAGCTTCTTACGAAGGTAAAGTAGCTGTAGAAGCAATTAGTGGCCATGCATCAGCTATCGATTACATCGGAATTCCTGCAGTATGCTTCACTGATCCAGAACTAGCATCTGTTGGTTACACTAAAAAACAAGCTGAAGAAGCTGGAATGACTGTAACTGTATCTAAGTTCCCATTCGCTGCTAACGGTCGTGCATTATCATTAAACAGCACTGACGGTTTCCTACAACTTGTAACACGTAAAGAAGATGGTCTTCTTGTAGGTGCTCAAGTTGCAGGTGCAGGTGCTTCTGATATTATTTCTGAGATTGGTTTAGCTATCGAAGCTGGAATGACAGCTGAAGATATCGCTCAAACAATCCATGCTCACCCAACATTAGGTGAAATCACAATGGAGGCAGCTGAAGTTGCTCTTGGAATGCCAATTCACATTGTAAAATAATTTAAGTAATGTAAATAGCCCTTCTCTTACAATA
>NZ_JBNLYE010000063.1:0-19230 GCF_050172095.1 Bacillus sp. GMs2/2 | reverse complement strand
TTTATATGAATTTTTTACACCAATCGTTCCTTTATATAAGAAAGCAAAACTTTAATTTAGCAGCGTTTCCCTCCATCTTATTCATCTAAATTAATAGCACTAAAAAATCACAAGTTTAATCGAAGCACAACAAGAGTTCAAATGAAAATTATATAGCAAATATAATGAGCAGACGTTTTGTTCATCCCCGCTCATCATTCGCCCCACATCAGACACTTACGAGCAGCCCAATTTCAAGATAGAAATCCCCCCCCACAAATAGCGTGGTAAAACAAAGCTTCAATCAGAAAGTTCCTCTCCTCTTACAAGACAAAAAATAGCACTTAGATTTCTACAATCTAAGTGCTATTTCTGAATAATAATAGTAGAGTTCTTTCTAAATTTCCATTCCATCCACTTCATAACAAGCGGCTTCAATAAAGCTCTCGTAATAGGGATCACGCAGATAAACCCTAGCACATCTGTCACATACCCAGGAAGCACCAAGAGAATACCTCCTACAAATACAAAAATACCATCTAGTACCGCCTCACCTGGCATTTCCCCTCTATTCAACTTAGATTGAATCTCTCCAAGCACTTTAAACCCTTGTCTTTTCGCCAAATACACACCTACAACACCTGTAAATACAATCATAGCGAACGTAGACCATAAACCTATTACATGACTCGATCCAATTAAGACCGTAATCTCAATCGCTGGTATTAAAATAAACAAGAATAGCAACCACTTCATAGTTCTACACCTCTCTCACATCTCACTTTTAACACCCTCACAACGCCTATATACATCATATGAAATATAGATATCCTTTCATATTAAAACCCATAACAAACAGCTTTTAAAAGCAATTCTAGGCGCTTTAAGCTAATTCTATCTCGTTTTTGTGTAAAAAAAAGAGAAGGACTCCGATCCTTCTCTCCGTATTACTTATAGCACTTCCGCATGTCCATTATAAACAATTCCGCGTGCTGCATCAACTGTTACTTCTTGGCCATTTTTTAAAGTTGCTGTTACGCCGTTTACACCAACGATAACAGGAATACCGATTGATACGCCTACAACAGCTGCATGGCTTGTTAAGCCACCTTCTTCTACAACTAAAGCCGCAGCTTTTTCGATTGCAGGAATCATATCTTTATCAGTGCTTGTTGTAACAAGGATATCACCTTCGTTTACGTTCGCTACAGCTTCAGCAGCTGTTTTTGCTACAACTACTTTACCTTTTGCAGCTTTACGACCGATTCCTTGTCCTTTAGCAATTTCTTCACCAACAACGTGGATTTTCATTAAGTTTGTTGTACCAGTTTCAGCAACTGGAACACCCGCAGTAATCACTACAGTATCTCCAAGTCCGATTAGACCTGCATCCATACCTGTTTGAATTGCTGTATCTAACATTTCGTCAGTTGAAGCTGCGCGCTTCTCAGCCATAAATGCTTGTACACCCCAAACAAGTGCAAGACGACGTCCTACTTGCTCGTCAGATGTTACAGCTACGATTGGAGATTTTGGACGGTATTTAGAGATCATTTTCGCAGTATATCCACTTTCTGTTGGAGCTACGATTGCAGCTACATCAAGAGCAAGTGCTGTATGCGCAACAGATTGGCTAATTGCATCTGTAATTGTTGGAGTGAACTCTTTAATACGTTTTTTGAACATATCTTCATATTGTAATGATTTTTCAACACGTACCGCAATGTTAGCCATCATTGTTACCGCTTCTACTGGGTATTGTCCAGCAGCTGTTTCACCTGAAAGCATGATTGCATCTGTACCATCGAAGATTGCGTTAGCTACGTCACTTGCTTCCGCACGAGTTGGACGTGGGTTACGTTGCATAGAATCTAACATTTGTGTTGCAGTAATAACTGGTTTACCTAACACGTTACATTTTTTAATTAGACGTTTTTGTACTAACGGTACTTCTTCTGGTGGAATTTCTACACCCATGTCACCACGAGCTACCATTAAACCGTCAGAAACTTCTAAGATTGAATCGATGTTGTCGATACCTTCTTGGTTTTCGATTTTTGGTACGATTTGGATGTATTGAGCGTTATGCTCTTCTAATAATTCACGGATTTCTAATACGTCAGACGCTTTACGTACGAATGAAGCTGCAATGAAATCAACTTTTTGCTCGATACCAAAGATGATATCTTTTACGTCTTTTTCAGTGATACCAGGAAGCTTAATGCTTACGTTTGGTACGTTAACACCTTTTTTATTTTTTACAGTTCCGCTGTTAAGAACTTTTGTACGGATGTTTCCGTCAGCTTTTTCGATTACTTCTAGTTCGATAAGACCGTCATCGATTAGAATACGAGAACCTGGGTCTACATCGTCATAAAGACCAGCATAAGATACAGAGAACTTCTCTGCAGTACCTAATACTTGCTCAGTAGAAAGAACTACTTCTGCACCTGTTACAAGCTCAGCTTGTCCGTCTACGAAGTCGTGAGTACGGATTTCTGGACCTTTTGTATCAAGTAAGATACCAACTGTTTTACCAGTTTTCTTTGAAGCTTCACGAATGTTTTTAATACGAGCTCCGTGCTCTTCATGGCTACCATGAGAGAAGTTTAAACGAGCAACGTTCATACCTGCTTCGATTAATTGCTCTAATTTTTCAATACTTTCACTAGCAGGACCTATAGTACATACAATTTTAGTTTTACGCATATTGCACCTCCGAAAATTATGAAACCGTTCCCAAATATCTGACATTACGCCGATTAGATGGATAATTCTTTAGATAATTGATACATATCTTTATCGATTGTATGCTTTTGAGCTAACGCTTCGATAATATCATGATCAACAAGTTTGTTATCTTGAATACCTACACAACGTCCACCTTTACCAGCAATTAACAATTCAACTGCTCTTGCGCCAAGACGACTTGCTAATACACGGTCTTGTGCACTTGGTGATCCACCACGTTGTACGTGACCTAATACAGTTACACGAGTATCAAAGTTTGTTGCTTCTTCAATGTGCTTACCGATGTCAATTGCACTTCCAACACCTTCAGCTACAACGATAATACTGTGTTTTTTACCACGTTCACTACCACGCTTCAGACGAGCGATAACATCATCCATGTCATACTCTTCTTCTGGAATTAAGATTGTTTCCGCACCATCAGCTAAACCAGCCCATAATGCGATATCACCAGCATGACGTCCCATTACTTCGATAACATATGTACGTTCATGAGATGTAGCTGTGTCACGAATTTTATCAATTGCATCAATAACAGTGTTTAAAGCTGTATCGAAACCAATTGTGAAGTCTGTTCCAGGGATATCATTGTCGATTGTACCTGGTACACCAACACATGGGAATCCTTGTTCAGTTAATTTTTTAGCGCCTTGGTAAGAACCATCTCCACCAATAACAACAAGTCCTTCGATACCGTGTTTTTTTAATTGCTCGATACCTTTTAGTCGTACTTCTGGATCTTTAAACTCAGGACATCTTGCTGTATATAATTTCGTACCACCGCGGTGGATAATATCGCCAACAGAACCAAGTTCTAATTTTTCAATGTGACCAGAAATTAATCCAGCGTATCCATGGTAAATACCATATACTTCAATATCATGGAAAATCGCTTTACGAACAACTGCACGAATGGCAGCATTCATACCAGGTGAATCTCCACCACTTGTTAATACACCAATACGTTTCATTTGTACTCACCTCATAAAGATTATTTGCCTTATAATAAAATAACACGAAAAAATATAAAAATACAATGGAGAAGATGTGTCTTTTCATAATAAAAACGTGCATTCGCGAAGTGGAACGCACGCTTTTCTTATTTTATCCAAATGGAAGCGTTTGAAAACGAAACTTGCCCAATTTTCATATATTTTTCATAACGTTTTTCGATTAATTCATCTTTCGAAATTCCGTTTAATTGTTCAAAAGTTTTTCGAATCATTAAGTCTATATTTTCTGACTGTTTTAAAATATTACGGTGAGCTCCGCCTCTTGCTTCTGGAATAATTTCGTCAATTACACCTAATTCTTTCAAATCTGCTGCTGTAATTTTCATTGCCTCTGCAGCTTCCTTTGCTTTTCCTGCATCTTTCCAAAGAATTGCCGCTGCACCCTCTGGTGTAATAACAGAATAAGTGGAATTTTCTAGCATATGAATGTAATCTCCTACTCCAAGTCCTAGCGCACCACCACTACCGCCTTCACCGATAACGATACAAATGACTGGTACCGTTAAACCTGCCATCTCAAATAAGTTGCGGGCAATAGCTTCACTTTGTCCACGTTCTTCAGCTGCTTTACCAGGATAAGCTCCCTTCGTATCGATGAAACAAATAATAGGACGATTAAACTTTTCCGCTTGTTTCATGAGACGCAGTGCTTTTCGATATCCTTCTGGATGAGGCATTCCAAAGTTACGGCGAATATTTTCTTTCGTATCTTTTCCGCGCTGATGCCCAATTACAGTTACAGGCATCCCTTTATATTTCGCAATGCCGCCGACAATCGCTGCATCATCGCCAAATAGACGATCTCCATGACATTCGAAAAAATCAGTAAATAAGTGCTCAATATAATCGAGCGTTGTCGGTCGTTCTGCATGACGAGCAATTTGAACACGGTCCCATACTTTTAGATTGCCGTATATATCTTCCTCTAAATTTTCTAGCTTTTCTTCCAAAATACGAATCTCCTCACTGAAGTCCATCTGGCTGTTTTTCGTATAGTCTTTCAGTTCACGAATCTTATTTCTTAGCTCAACAACTGGTTTTTCAAATTCTAGCTCTGCCATACAGCCATTTCCCCTCCTTGATGAACTTCTAAAATCTTGCGAAGCGATTCTCTCATATCATCACGATGCACCACCGCATCTAATTGACCATGATCTAGTAAGAATTCTGCCGTTTGGAAATCTTCCGGTAGTTTCTCACGCACCGTTTGTTCAATTACACGTCTACCAGCAAATCCGATAAGTGCACCTGGTTCTGCAAGATTATAATCACCAAGTGAAGCGAAACTCGCTGAAACCCCGCCCGTCGTTGGGTGAGTCATAACAGAAATAAATAATCCTCCTGCATTACTATGCTTTTTCAAAGCTACGCTTGTTTTTGCCATTTGCATTAAACTTAATATCCCTTCTTGCATACGGGCACCACCCGAAGCAGTAAAGATAATAAATGGAACTTGTAAGTCGTACGCCTTTTCAACCGCACGGGCGATTTTTTCTCCTACTACAGAGCCCATGCTCCCCATTCGAAAACGAGAATCCATTACTGCAACAACAACAAGCATGTCATCAATTGTTCCTTCACCAGTTACAACCGCTTCGTTCAATTCAGTCTTCTTACGATCGCTCTCTAGTTTCTCTTCATAACCTGGAAACTCGAGTGGATTTAATGAAACCATTTCTTTGTCATACTCACGGAATGACCCTTCGTCCAATATACTATTAAGACGTTCCCATGCATTCATAGGATGATGATATCCACAATTCACACATACTTTTAAATTTTTTAGAAGTTCTTTCGTATACATGATTTTTTTACATTCCGGACATTTTGTCATAACGCCATCTGGCACATCTTTTCGTACTTGTTCTGAAGGTATTGCAGCGTACTTTTTCTTTTTCACGAATAAATCTCTTAGCACAATTTGACCCCCTTCGTTGAGAGCTAAGGTTAGCGTAAGAAGAAAATGGGGCTAACACCAAAGTTTGATGTTAGCCTTATCTTCTCAATCTGTCTAATAACCTCACTCTTTACGTTTAACTTTAACCGCTACGCGGTAGAATGTTTGTCATAACGTGTCATGGTCATTTCGACAAATTTTATACATTACGAGTGAAACTGTATATTCTCTACTAATTCATCGTAAATTTTTAGTGCATCATTTTCTTGTTTTTCTTCCAAAGTAGCGTAAAGCTTTCTATACATATCGATAGAATCTCTTGAAACTTTACAAGAAAGAGTTGCTACGTAATCATTTACGATCATCCAAATGCGATATAGTAAATAATTATCGACTTGTTCAATAAGTGTTTTAAAGAACGTTTGATGAAGCGTTGGGACTGAGCTTTCATTTCCTTCAAGTACTTGGTGTAATCTACTTAGTACTTTAGAAAACGTTTCTTTCGGTAAATTACATACAATTCGAATCATATCTTTCTCAAGTAATCGTTTCGTTTGTAATAAATCACGAATTGTTTTCTCATCTTGCAATAAGAACGGAGCAATTAATTGTACAAGACCGTTATCATAAAAGTTTCGAATAAACGTCCCTTCACCACGTCTCGTTTCAATCAATCCTACCAGTTCTAAAGCACGCAATGCTTCTCTTACAGAGGAACGTCCTACGTTTAAGCGTGAACTTAACTCACGCTCAGACGGCAAACGATCCCCCGCCACCAATCCATCCTCTTCCATAATGGAACGGATTTTTTTTACAATTTCGAGATATACTTTTGTATTTGATGATGTCAATGGAAATTCCTCGCTTATTCTTTACCAATCAGCGCTAATTGTTTTGTTTTTTCAGCGATCTCATTTGGATCTACTTGACGGCGAGCTACTCCTGTCTCCATTGCTGCTTTTGCAACGTAAGCCGCTACTTGAGGCGCTACACGCGCGTCAAATGGTGCCGGAATGATATAGTCTGCATTTAACTCATCTTCTGCTACAAGCTCAGCAATAGCCTGTACAGCTGCCATCTTCATTTCTTCGTTAATTTGTGTCGCATGTACGTCAAGTGCACCGCGGAAAATACCAGGGAACGCCAATACATTATTTACTTGGTTCGGGAAGTCAGAACGACCTGTTCCAACAACAGCTGCGCCCGCTGCTTTTGCCAATTCTGGCATAATTTCTGGAACTGGATTCGCCATTGCAAAAATAATCGCATCGTCATTCATTGTACGAACCATCTCTTCTGTTAATGCACCTTCTGCAGATACACCAATGAATACGTCCGCACCTTGTACAACATCAGCTAAAGAACCTTCTATACGATTCTTATTTGTATATTTTGCAACTTCATCCTTCACCGGATTCATACCTGTAGGACGACCATCATAGATTGCGCCTTTACGGTCACACATAATAATGTCGCGTACACCATAGCGATATAAAAGTTTAATAATTGCAATACCTGCTGCACCTGCGCCATTTGCGACAACTTTAATGTCAGACATTTTCTTTCCAACTAATTTCAGTGCATTTACAAGACCTGCTACTGTTACGATAGCTGTTCCGTGTTGATCATCATGGAAGATAGGAATATTTGTTTCTTTTTTCAAACGCTCTTCAATAATGAAGCAGTTTGGTGCTGCGATATCTTCTAAGTTAACGCCGCCAAAAGTTGGCTCCATTAATTTTACAGTTTCAACAATTTTATCTACATCGTTTGTATTTAAGGCAATTGGGAATGCATCTACACCAGCAAAGCTCTTAAATAATACAGCTTTACCTTCCATTACTGGAAGAGATGCTTCAGGTCCAATGTTACCAAGACCAAGTACAGCTGTTCCATCTGTCACAACTGCTACCATATTTCCCTTCATCGTATATTCATATACCTTACTTTTATCGTCATAAATTTCTTTACAAGGTTCTGCAACCCCTGGAGAATATGCAAGACTTAAATCTTTTGCATTTTCTACTTTTACTTTTGATACAGTTTCTAATTTTCCTTGATGCACTTTATGCATGTGAAGTGCTTCTTCACGAAGTGTTGACAAACTATCCACTCTCCTCAAATTATTCTTGCTGATATCAATTTCTCCAAGTGGTCTGACCACGAACACTACTACTATAATAATCGAAGTGTAGGGAAATTGTCCATTATATTTTCACAACTACATTTTCTTCCCCGACAATTTCACGAAGTGCTCCTAAACATTCTTCACTTGGATGAATCGATAAACTCCGAGATAATTGTACCATTTTATGTTCCTTTTCATAATAAATTAGTACTTTCGCAAAACCTGAATAGTCGAACAATATTTTCGTAACCCGATTTAAAAGCTTTTTCTCATACTGAGATGGCAATTTCACGTAAACAGATGCGTCTTTCTTTTCTTCATAAACATCCATTTCCTCTAGCGGATATAGTCCATTTACAATCCATTGCAGCTTATGATTTCTTAGCTCAATCGTACCGTCAACTAAAACAATTGCTCCTTCTTGCAACTTATCCGAGAAATGTATATACATTTCCGGGAAGAGGACCGCTTCCATTTCATCATTTTGATCACAGAATGTAATAAATGCCATCTTTTGAAACTTTTTCGTACGAATCACTCTAACACTTGTTATATACACAATAGCTCTTTGTACTTTTTTCTTGTGTCGCATCGCCTGAGCGAGAGATGGAATTTCTAATTCTTTTGCTAACTTCACATATTGCGCTGTCGGATAACTTGATAAATAAAAGCCAAGTACTTCCTTCTCTTTATTTAGTTGTTCAATAAAAGATAGCTCTTCTCCTTGTACATATTTTGATTTTGGAACAGCATCTCCTAAATCACGTGCGAGATTCGCGTACTCTAACGCCCCTTTAATACTTTTCCATAAATTCGTTCTCGAAACACCAAAATCATCAAAACATCCCGACCAGACGAAAGCTTCTAAATTACGCTCCGTTACGAACTTTGACGGCATACGGAGACAAAATTCAAATAAATCTTCGAACATTTTTTTCTCTCGTTCTTCTAATAATGCCGTCACTGTAGCCATTCCAATATTTCGGATCGAAAGTAAACTGTAACGTATCGCATTCCCTTCTATTTGGAAGTTATAACCACTTCTCTGAAGAGACGGCGGCAAAACGTGAAAACCTTTCCGCTTCGTTTCTCGTATATACTGTACAATCTTATCTTCATTTCCAATTGCACTTGATAATAATGCCGTCATAAATTCCAGCGTATAGTTTGCTTTCAAATAGGCAAGCTGATATCCGATCATACTGTAAGCTACAGCGTGACTTCGGTTAAAACCGTAATTCGCAAATCTTACAATTAAATCATAAATTTTTTCAGCAGACGTCTCATCATAACCATTTTGCAAACATCCTTGGACGAAATGCTTACGTTCCTGATCTAAAATATCACGATTTTTTTTACTCACCGCACGGCGCAGTAAATCTGCTTCTCCAAGCGAAAACCCAGCTAACTTCGATGCAATTTGCATAATTTGTTCTTGGTATACAATGACGCCGTATGTTCTTTCTAAAATTGGCTTTAAATCCGGATGTAAATATTCGATTTTTCTTTTTCCATGTTTCGATTCAATAAAAGTCGGTATCTGTTCCATCGGTCCTGGTCTGTATAACGAGTTAACAGCTACGATATCTTCAAACTCATTCGGTTTTAACCCGCGAAGTACATTTCGCATACCACCTGACTCAAGCTGGAATACACCTGTTGTATCCCCTCTCCCTAATAATTGGAACGTCTTTTCATCTTGAAGAGGTAAGCTTCTTATATCGATTTCTTTCCCTGTTTTGTTCGCGATAAATTTTATAATATTTTCAAGTAACGTTAAATTACGTAATCCTAAAAAGTCCATCTTAAGCAACCCAAGTTCTTCTAGCGCATCGGCTGGATATTGCGTAACATAAACATCGTTATGTCCTTCTTGAATTGCTACACTGCCTGTTAGCGGTTCTTGACTCATAATAACACCAGCCGCATGAATAGACGTATGACGTGGTAAACCTTCTACACGTTTTGCGATTTCAAACACACGCTCATGCAGAAGATTCCCTTGTATAAACTCACGAAGTGATTGTGATTCTTCATATGCATCTTTTAACGTTATACCAAGCTTTGATGGGATAAGTTTTGAAAATATATCAATATCTCGCGGCGGAAGCCCCATTACGCGGGCAATGTCTCTAATTGCCGCTTTTGCTGCAAGCGTACCAAACGTTACAATTTGCGCAACACGGAGCTGACCGTATTTATCTTTCACATAGCGAATCATCTCATCACGTCTTACGTCTGGAAAATCAATATCAATATCGGGAAGCGTCACACGTTCAGGATTTAAAAACCTTTCAAATAATAGATCGTATTCAATTGGATCAATATCTGTAATTTCTAATACGTATGAAACGAGTGAACCAGCTGCCGATCCACGACCTGGTCCTGTTAGAATATGATTTTCATGTGCATACTTCATAAAATCCCATACGATGAGGAAATAATCACTAAATCCCATACGAGAAATAACATTTAATTCATGATTCAAACGCTTTATATGCACTTCTTTCGGTTCACCATATCGTTTCCGCAAACCTTCTTCACAAACACGACGCAAGTATATATCACTCGTTTCATTAGACGGAACAGGAAACTTCGGAAGTTGATTTACATGGAACGGTATTTCTACTTGGCAACGCTCTGCAATTTTTATTGTATTTTGGATTGCTTCCGGCGCATGGGAAAATAGTGCTTCCATTTCATCCGATGACTTTAAATAATACTGATCTGTTTTCAGCCTCGGCCTATCTGGATCAGTCATTTTCGTTCCACTTTCAACAGATAGTAAACATTCGTGAACAAGCGCGTCACTTTGATTGATATAGCGCACATCATTTGTTGCAACGACTGGAATATTAACCCTACTAATAAATTCAGGTAGTTTCTCTTGTAAAAGCAACTCATCTTGAATCGCATGATGCTGCAAACTCATATAAAAATGGCCGAACATATTTTGATACGTGCGAGCTACTTCTTCAGCCTGACTCTCATTGTCTTCTAGTAATAATTGCTCAATTTCGCCATCTTTACCTGGTGAAATGGCAATTAATCCTTTCGCATAATGCGCAAGCCACTTCTTAGGAATACCTTCTTTGGACTTTGTCATAATACTGCTAGAAATCTTTAATAAATTTTGGTAGCCTATTTCATTCTCAGCAAGTAATACAAGCGGATAAGACCTCTCTTCTTCTTCACTAAAAATAGAAGCGGTTAATCCAATAACAGGCTGTATACCATGTTTCTTACATGCTTTATAAAACGGAATAACACCATACATAACATTTTCATCCGTAATAGCCAGCGATGAAAAACCAAGTTCTTTCGCCCTGACTACAAGCTCATCAATTTTACAAGCACTTTTTAATAAACTAAAAACGGTTTGACATTGTAAATGCACAAACTTCACTGTTGTACCCTCTCTTTACCTATTTGACTACTTTTATTATAGGTGATGAGGAAAGCGGAAATCAAAACATACTTCTTATACTTTGTCCATATATATGAAGAAGAAAGGGGAATGACGATGGATGTAAGAGAACATACTTTTTTCTCTCTGCTTATTATTAGTTATTTTATTGCCTTTGGGGTTATACTTGGCGGTTCATTAATTGGTGGATTTGGTGCGTTTCTTATTGGAAAACCAGCTCTAACTTACATTAATCAATTCGCCCAAAATTTAAGAATTTGGGCACTCGTTGCAGCAATCGGCGGAACATTCGATACCTTTTATAGCTTTGAAAGAAGTTTCTTTGGCGGAGATATGAAAGATATCGTAAAACAAATTCTCCTTATTTTTTTCGCAACTGGTGGTATGCAAACAGGTCTCATTATTATTAAATGGCTAACGCAGGAACATGTATGAGAGTACCAAGTGCTAATACAGCAAAAAGATGGTACTTAGTATTAGCTGGGGCTGCTGTTGGAGGCGTTTTGAGCTGGTTTATTTTTTTGTACATATACGGTGTTTTTCAAGAAGAACAAGCTAGTAAAATAGCAGAACAAAGAGAAATTATAGAAAAACAAGAAGCAAAGCTCCACGTCCTTCTCGAAGATCAAGAAAAATTGAACACTGAAAATAAACGGCTCTTAACCATTCAAGAGATTAAAATAAAACTTATCAATCGAGAAAAATACGATTTAGACAATCTCACACTCGAAAATATGACTACATCTATCCATAATGATCTCCAACATCTTTTAACGAAAAACATTCAAAGTATCGCAAAAAATAAAGACCTACTTAAAAAGGTAATCGAAAATAAAACGTACAAACATTACGATCGGCTATACCGTTTTAAAGTCGATACAATATCTTTTGATACAGTGCTTGAAATTAGCATTACTATAGAGAAAGAAAAATAAAGAAGGAGGGCTTTAGCGCCGCTCCTTCTTTTCGTTCTAACATATAGTCTCTTATTTACAAATCTCACGTAAATCAGCAAAAAGACGATCCGCTTCTTCCCAAGAAAATGCCTTCGCACCAGAAGCCATCGGATGCCCCCCGCCGTTATATTGCATTGCTAATTTGTTTATAACTGGTCCTTTTGAACGAAGACGAACACGGATTACGTCGTCTTCCTCTAAAAATAGAACCCACGCCTTTAATCCATCAATATTGCCAAGCGCTCCAACAACACCAGATGCTTCAGAAGGAAGTACATCAAACTCTTCTAATACTTCTTTCGTTAATTTAATGTAAGCTGCTCCTTCTTCTACCATCGTAAAGTTTTGTAAAATATAACCGTTTAAACGAGCAATTTTTTCTTTTGTCTTATACATTTCATTGTATAAATCTGTGAATTTCACACCCATATCAACAAGCTCACTTACGTAACGAAGTGTTTTTGCTGTCGTATTTGGGAATAAGAAACGACCTGTATCTCCAACAATTCCTGCTAAAATAAGGCGAGCTGCTTCTTTTGTTATTTTTAATCCTTTATCTTTTCCATAGTTATAAAACTCATAAATCATTTCACTTGTAGAACTCGCTGTCGTATCTACCCACGTAATATCTCCATATGGATCTTCATTTGGATGATGATCAATTTTAATTAACATCTTCCCTTTTGTATAGCGTTGATCGTCAACACGTTCTTGATTCGCAGTATCACAAACAATAACAAGCGCATTTTCGTATACACTATCTTCAATATCATCCATTACTCGTAAGTATGCTAGTGACGGTTCATTGTACCCAATCGTATAAATATTTTTCTCTGGAAACGATTCTTGTAGAATTGTACCAAGACCACCCTGTGAACCTAACGCATCTGGATCCGGACGCACGTGGCGATGAATAATAATTGTATCAAACTCTTTAATTGCTCCTAAAATTTGCTCATGCATATGTATAATCTCCTTTTTAATCAACTTCTTCACTTTATCCTCCATTATAACGGAAAGTATTTCATACATGCGAACAATTGCTTTATAATAAAAGTTAGAAAGTTTAGATATTTCTTTTTCTTTTCTATTATTTTTCATAAAGCGATAGGAGTGTTCACTATGCCAGTATTAGTCTTCTGTATTATCGTCTCATTTATGTTGTACCTCTTTTACAAAACAAAATACTTTCGTACAAACCGCCCAATGGAGAAAGGTTGGCTCTCAGGAAAATCCGCAATGGCACTCGGTTCATTCGTTTTATTTTTCGGGATAAACCAATTCTTTTTAGAACTTTCAACCGCTCGTATTATCGTTGGTGTTTTATTCGTTCTATTTGGTAGTGCAAGTGTATTTAACGGGTTTCGCCAATACAAACATTTCTTGCCATTAGCAGTTAAAGAAGCCGAAGTCTATGAAGCAACATAAAAAAGCATCAATATTGTGATGCTTTTTTATGTTGCTTAACTTTCAAAATCATATATGCAACAAACGCAGATGGTATATTAAATGGGTTACCTTGTACATGAAAATGTAATTGTTCTTCTTCAAAAGACATTTTTTCATATAGCTCTCGCTGAGATAATCCTGTCTTTTCCTTTTTTTCATGTAAACCTTGTAAATATAAATATTGAATAGGTATCATTACAAGAAAGTAAAATAATGCGATACTACCAAAAAAAAGTACGGCTGACGACATAATGCATACCACCTTTCATAATTCCATTTTCTTACAATATAATCATAACACAATATACAACTGAATTGAATTATTATTCTGTCTTTTCTCACGTCACTTTTCCACTCCATCCCATACATATTTCACTAAAACTCCCATCTAAAATCATGCCTTTCAAATTTAAAACAACAAAAAAGATGGAACAAATCAAAACGATTTGTTCCATCTTTTTATTTATCGATTAACTGAACCATAAGTAATGCTTTTCCAACAACATTACCTTCATGATGCACCTCTACATCGACCTTACCAAATTTACGTCCAATTTCTAATACTTTCGGATGAACAGATACAACATTATCAATTTGAACCGGCTTTACGAAATAAATCGTTAAGTTTTCAACAATTAAATCGCTTTTCTTTTGCGCACGAATGACGCGATTTGTCGCTTCTGTCACAATTGTTGCAAATACACCGTACGATAACGTCCCGATTGAGTTCGTCATTTGCGGCGTCACCGAAAATTGATATAGATGCTCATTCTTCGCTTCTTTTGGTGTCATAAATTGATTCGTTACAATATCATCAATGGTTTCTCCAACTTGTGGCTGACGTTGAATCATTTGCAGTGCCTGAAGTACATCTTGACGGCTAATAATACCTTGCAGTTTGTTTCCTTCCTCAACGACAGGAAGTAATTCAATTCCTTCCCACACCATCATACGTGCCGCAGCTGCGACAGACATTTTACCGTTCACTGTAATTGGGTGCTTTGTCATTACTTTATCAATTGGTGTTTCTTTCGCTACTCCGATCATATCTTTTGAAGTTACGATTCCTAGCACTTTGTTACTTTCATCGACAATTGGATATCTTCCGTGCATCGTCTCTTCGTTATATGCATGCCATTGCTGTACTGTATCACTCGGCTTTAAATATAACGTTTCTTCAATTGGCGTTAAAATATCTTCAACGAGTACAATTTCTTTCTTAATAAGCTGATCGTAAATCGCACGATTAATTAACGTTGCGACCGTAAATGTATCGTAGCTACTTGAAATAATCGGCAGCTTTAATTGGTCTGCTAATTTCTTCACATGATCTTCCGTATCAAATCCGCCCGTAATTAATACAGCGGCTCCAGTTTCTAATGCTAATTGATGTGCATTCGTACGGTTACCAATAATGAGTAAATTTCCAGCTTCTGTATAGCGCATCATCGCTTCTAATTTCATAGCTCCGATTACGAATTTATTTAATGTTTTATGTAGTCCTTCTCTGCCCCCAAGTACTTGACCATCGACAATGTTAACGACTTCTGCATATGTCAGTTTTTCGATATTCTCTTTCTTCTTCTGTTCAATTCGAATTGTTCCGACACGTTCAATTGTACTAACATATCCTTTATTTTCTGCATCTTTAATTGCACGGTAAGCTGTCCCTTCACTTACACTCAAATCTTTCGCGATTTGTCTTACAGAAATTTTATGGCCTACTGGCAGGCTATTAATATGTTCTAAAATTTGGTTATGCTTGGTAGCCAAATGGTTTCACCATACTTTCTTTTCCCTAAATTCTTCATGTGTTGTACTTTTAGTATACTATATTTTCAAAACTGTTACACTCTCTCTTTGCATACCTGTACTATTTTTTTTATAACAAAATGTCTCTTGCATTCCACCATTCATTCTATTACAAAAATGTAATGCTATTGTCATCTCATTCGATAGTTCGTACACTTGATTACTTATACAATTAAGACAAGAAATAAAACAAAGGAGCGAACACATGATGAAAAAATTTTTAGAGGTTGTAGGTGCTGTATTTTTAGCTTTCGTAGATGGGAAAAAAGTTGCAATGGAATTGAATGAAACACCTGAACAACCACGTACCAAAAGAAAAGAATCACCAAAACAAATACAAGCATTAAAAGCTGTCCTACACACATAAAAAACCCTTCACTTTTCTTTTTCAAATGAAGGGTTTCTTTTCTATAGTGTAATACTTTCTCCAGCTTCTAATACTTTCCCTGTACAATTTTGTAGCTTTTCTACAAATTGATATGGATCTTGTTCAATAACTGGGAACGTATTGTAATGCATCGGTACAACAGTTTTCGCATTAATCCATTTTGCCGCTAGTACAGCATCTTCTGGTCCCATTGTGAAATTATCACCAATTGGTAAAAATGCTAGATCAACTTTATTTAATTCCCCAATTAACTTCATATCAGAGAATAGTGCAGTATCTCCTGCGTGGTATACAGTTTTCTCTTCTGCTGTAAATAAAATACCTGCTGGCATACCTGTATATGTAATCGTCTTATTTGCTTCATCAATATAACTAGAGCCGTGGAATGCTTGTGTAAACTTCACTTTTCCGAAGTCAAATTCATGTGAACCACCAATATGCATCGGGTGTGTATTTACACCTTGCCAACTTAAAAATGTTGCTAGTTCAAATGGCGCTACAACAACTGCATTATTTTTCTTCGCAAGTTCTACTGTATCTCCAACATGATCACCGTGTCCATGCGATAAAAGGATTGCATCCACTTTTACATCTTCAGCTTTTAAATCTGTTTTCGGATTACCTGTTAAAAACGGGTCAATTAAAATAACTTTTCCATTCGCCTCAATTTTCACAACTGAATGTCCATGATAAGATACTTTCATTATTACATTCCTCCCCTATTCACATTCTCACTTTTTATTCTACATGATTTTTCAATCCCCTGTCTTTTCTAACATCTATTTACTTGTCATAACACTTTCTTCCGAGTTAAAGTTATATTTGTAATTAAATATCTCGGGGGTGCCAATCGATGAATGCTAGATTAGAAAATTTAATGCAATGGCTAAAAGAAAAAAACGTAGAAGCTGCGTTCTTAACTTCTACACCGAACGTCTTCTACATGACAAACTTCCACTGTGAACCACACGAAAGACTTCTTGGTATGTTTGTATTCCAAGAAAAAGAACCTATTTTAATTTGCCCTAAAATGGAAGAAGGCCAAGCACGTAACGCTGGCTGGGCACATGAAATTATCGGATTTACTGATACTGACAGACCATGGGATATGATTGCAAAAGCAATTAAAGACCGCGGCATCAATGCAAATGCAGTTGCAATTGAAAAAGAACATTTAAACGTAGAGCGCTACGAAGAATTAAAGAAATTATTCCCAAATGCAGCTTTCAAATCAGCTGAGGAGAAAGTTCGCGAACTTCGTTTAATTAAAGATGAAAAAGAACTTTCTATTTTACGCGAAGCAGCTAAAATGGCGGACTATGCTGTTGAAGTTGGTGTAAATGCAATTAAAGAAAACCGCAGCGAGCTAGAAGTATTAGCAATTATTGAACACGAATTAAAAACAAAAGGCATACATAAAATGTCATTTGATACGATGGTATTAGCAGGTGCGAACTCTGCTCTTCCACACGGTATTCCTGGCGCAAACAAAATGAAACGCGGCGATTTCGTACTATTTGATTTAGGCGTAATCATTGATGGTTATTGCTCTGATATTACACGTACAGTAGCATTCGGTGAGATTTCTGAAGAGCAAACTCGCATTTACAACACTGTACTTGCTGGACAACTACAAGCAGTTGAAGCATGTAAACCGGGTGTTACACTTGGCGCAATCGACAACGCTGCTCGCTCTGTTATCGCAGATGCAGGTTACGGTGACTTCTTCCCCCACCGCCTTGGTCACGGACTTGGAATTAGCGTACACGAATATCCAGATGTAAAAGCTGGCAACGAGTCTCCATTAAAAGAAGGTATGGTCTTCACAATCGAGCCAGGTATTTACGTACCAAACGTAGGTGGCGTTCGTATTGAAGATGATATTTACATCACAAAAGACGGATCAGAAATTTTAACGAAGTTCCCGAAAGAGTTACAATTTGTAAAATAATAAAAAAGGCAGCTTGATTGCTGCCTTTTTTATTTCTCTACTATTTCAAATTTAGCACCATCTTCTCCTCATACTTATCATCCCATTTAATCACAATCTCTATTGGTTCATCTTTAGAGATAGGCGCGCAACTTACACAAGAAGACTTCATTTCAACCTTTGCTCCTCTATGAACTTCTGACGTTTGTGTCATTGTACTAAAGGCTCCATTAATAGCAATTTCTAAATTCTTAAATTCTGTATTCCCATCTCCGCCCTTATACTGAAACGTAAACACTCCATCTTCACTGTCGTCCTTGATATGGCCCTTATATTGTCCCGTCCAACTTTTGCTCTCGCTAGAAAAAGTAACATACGAAATGGAACAGCTTCCTAAAAAGAAAATACTAATGAAAAAGAATAATGCTCTCTTCATCATGCCCCTCCATTCAAAAGCACTTATTTATTGTCTATTTCTTCCTTTAAATATTATTAAAAAAAGAAGGCCACTCAAAAAGTGCCTTCTTCTATTTCACTAATATTTAATTGAAATTTCACGATCCAAACTGAGAAAAGGTGGACAAGAAGCGCAAACGCCATACATGCTCCGCTTAAAAAAGTTAGTATAGGATGCGAATACACGTGCCCCAATCCATAGGATATCGCCACGAAAAACATTGTTATGTAAATATAAATTGCTCCATGTATTTGCCTCATATAAACCTCCTTTTCCCATATTATAACATAAATTTTCTGATTATTCACATTAATTACTTGTAATCAATATTTCTCAACTGTTACACCTCTTACAGCAGCCTTAATATACGGTGTTCCTTGTAAACTTTGTAAATCCTCTGTTTTCCTGTTACGACTACACCGTATATTGGTAAGTCTTTTGGTTTGGTGTTTTTTATTTCTTTATCCCGCATTAACAGGCAGTAAGACCCCACATCAAAATTCAGCGGAAGCAAAGAAGTTAGGTGGGGGGCGGACTGCTCGTAAAAGCCCGATTGGTGAGGGCTGATAATCAGTGAGGGATGCCCTCACCACTGATTAAAGTTTCACTTTATAGTTTATCCTAAAATATTCTCGATATCCCTCTTTATTTTCACTTAAAGATATCCAAATACAGCTTTTATAAATTTTTCTATAATAAAAAGCACATTTATTTTGATGTGCTCTTCACATATAATTTAGTAAAATATGAATCATTTTTTGAAACAAAAACTCCCACTCATCTCTCCCCATACTATCGTTATGACTTAGTTGCCATAATAATTGAACGAGGATAAAATCCCAGCTTTTCATAAAATGATACAGCTTCATTTCCATACACTACTGTTAATTCAATTTCATCTATCTTTTTCACTTTAAACCATTCCACTGCACTATTCATTAATTTCAAACCAAATCCGTTTCTTCGGTATTTTTCATCAACAAATAAAACTTCAATCTTTCCGCTTACGCTTTTACTATACGCTATACAAAATCCTAATATAT
>NZ_JBNLYE010000062.1:0-19640 GCF_050172095.1 Bacillus sp. GMs2/2 | reverse complement strand
ATGCATGTTAGGTACTTAATATTCCTTAAAAATAGAAAAAGACACTTTCTCTCAGTTGAAAGTGTCTTTTTCCATGAGGAGTATTCTCCGATGACATTCTTACTATATGCGCGTGAAAATAATGTATGAATACAAAATAAAAAGACGCTTTCTTTAGGAAAGCGTCCGGTTTATATAAATTTCTCTCGGTGTTAGTTTTAGTATATGTAATAAAAGCGAGCGATAGAACGAAATATTGACGATAGAGTATATTTTTATTATATTCTTTAATCTAAAATTGTATGTAAAGAAAAGAGCCGTTTCCTTTAGTGGGGACGGCTTTTTTGTTGGTGGGATTACATATTGTGAAAAAGGGTAAAACTATTGAAATGGAGGTGTTAAAATGTCTGTTTTCACAATTGTTCTCTTATTTATAACGTGTATTTCTGTTATTAATTGGGTATTGTTACGAAGGAAAAAAGAGCACGACTTTTTGAATTTATTACATTTAGCAAATAATGATGTAGATTTTAAAAAAACTGTAGCTATGGGGCTGTATTATCGATTCATGAAACAGACAGAAGAAGAAAAAGTATCTAATGTATTTATTCGGGAAGATCCAATAGCATTTGAACATTTTGTTGGAGACGTATTTGAAAGGTACTATGGAGGATCAGTTTACGTAACGAGGGGGTCAAATGATTACGGTGTTGATTTTGAACATAAGTTAAATGACGAATTATATCTTGGACAAGTGAAATGTTATAATTCGGACATGCCTTTTAATGCTATCGCGTTAGTTCATTCAAATATGGTAAAAGAAGACGCGAAGGGCGGATACGTAGTAACAACTGGGAGTTATACTGTAAATGCCCAGCGTTATGCTGAAGGATTAAATATCCAACTAATCGATGGACCAAAACTTGCTGAGATGTACATAGAAGTGTTGCAAAATGAAAGAAATCCTGTTTACAAATTGGACCCTGTTAATAATTAATTAGCAGGGTCATTTTTTTGTACTTCATATAAATCGTCAACTCTACAATTAAAGATACAAGCTAATTGGTATAAACGATGAACATTTGGAAAAGAAGTTCCAGTTATGTAGTTGTTGAGTTGTTTTACGGTTATTCCTAGTTTATTCGCTATAAAATCTTTTCGATATCCACTTTTTTCTACCCAATCTCCAATTTTACTTTTAAGTTTTATCTCCATATTTTATCACCTGCAAATTATTTCAACACACATAAAAAAATACCTCTATTATAATTTATCTTCTATATTAAAGAAAAATAATTTCTCAATATGGGTAATAATCCTTCTTCTAAGTCATATACCTATATTAATACCATGAGGAATACCAAGTGGAAGCAAGGAAATCTGGAGGGGAGAGAGCACATATGCGTTGGCAATATTCACATTTAAACGAAACACCTTATCTATATCCATCGAAGGAATTGAGAAATATGCATAGGAGTTCTAATGGTAAGAAAGAAATGAATGCGATAGTGAACCACATGGAAAGACATGAAGTATTTAATAATCGTGAATATAAAGGCTATTACCATTTATCAAGCGAAATTATCGATGATTTATATGAAGATGGAGATGAAGTGTTGGAATGGGGGGATGTCATTAACGATTATCAACCAATAATGAATTCAAAGAAGGTTCTACAGCTAAAAAGAAAAGAGGGGTTTAGATGACACTTGCAGGGGAAGCGGTAATTATTTGGACAGCAACAGGTTTGTCTGTAATCGCGATGAGTGTAGCTGAAAAAATGGGGAAGAGTGTTCCGCATTGGCTTCCACGTATAACCTTGTATACGACGCTTACGGGCTCGTTCTTATATCTTCTACGTTATATTCTCGTTATGTTTCTATGAAGGAATACGATGTGGAAGAGAGGGACAATAGACCTCACAAGCAAAAATGCTCGTCCTGTTATCTTCCAAAAAAATGCAACTATATCCTTATAGGATATATAAGGAGTGTTCATCAATGCTTGAATTATTGTTAATACCCGTTGCTTCATTTGGATATGCCTTGGTAAGTGATAAGCTCAAACGTAAAGATGATGATAAACGCAAGATACAAGTATTCTTTGAAGTGTCTGGAATCGCAATCAAAAAAGAAGAAAAGCTATATTATCCAAAATTTCAAAAGAAAAATATTGATGATCGCAGTACAACATACATTTACACTTTACCTGTTGGTATGCCAAGTAAAATCATTCAGAAGGTCGAGGATGTTGTTTCTGAAGGACTAAATAAACCCGTTCGAATCCAGTATGATAATTATGAATTGAATATTCGAGTATTCCATAAAGAAATACCTACGAGATGGGAATGGTCAACGAATTTAATTCAAGAGCGCAAATGGCGTGTACCAATCGGGCAAAGTTTAGAAGAGTTAATTTGTCATGACTTTGATAAAACACCGCACATGACTTTAGGTGGACTAACGAGGATGGGAAAAACGGTGTTTTTAAAGAATGTATTCACTTCACTTACTGTAGCTAATCCAGAGCATGTTCACTTTTACATTATTGATTTAAAGGGTGGATTGGAGTTTGGACCTTACACGAACGTAAAACAGGTAGAATCTATTGCGGAAAAGCCAATTGAGGCCTTTCAAGTATTGAGTATGATTTTAAAAAGGATGGAAGAAAAAATGCTTTTTATGAAAGGACACCATTATACCAATGTGGTAGAAACAAATATAAAAGAACGCTATTTTATTATCGTGGATGAAGGCGCAGAACTTTGTCCTGATAAAAGTATGAATAGAGAACAACAAAAGTTATTAGGAGCTTGCCAACAAATGCTGTCTCATATAGCGCGTATAGGTGGAGCATTAGGGTTTAGACTAATTTTCTGTACACAGTATCCAACTGGGGATACGTTACCACGCCAAGTGAAACAGAATTCAGATGCGAAGCTAGGCTTCAGGTTGCCAACAGCAACAGCTTCACATGTTGTTATAGATGAACCAGGGCTTGAAACCATACACAGCATTCCAGGGCGTGCGATTTTTAAGACTGATCGATTGACTGAAGTGCAAGTTCCTTATATTACGAATGAAAAGATGTGGGATGTACTAAAACAATATGAGGTGAAGAAAGATGAACATCCAGACACATATCAAAATCAACAGACAAATGATGATTCTGACCTCGATTAGAAAGCTGAAATTTGCTACACGTAGGCATTTAATGGCTATACATGATTTAGGTGGCATAAGAAATGCAAACCGCATATTAAAGGATTTAAGCTCATTTGTGAATAGTACAGTGTATAAAAAAGAACATGTATATTACCTAAATAAAAATGGTAGAGAGCTATTTGATGATAATGAGAAAGTTATACCCAATAGTCGGTTAGCGCATAGTCTTATGAGAAATGAAGCATGGCTTTATCTGTTTTGTCCCGATGACTGGCAAATAGAAGCACCCATCCGTTATAAAGTAAATGACCGAAAGAAAACGATTATTTCTGATGTGAAATTCCGGGATGACGACGGGATATTAAACGCTGTAGAAATTGATCGTAAACAGACGATGAATATAAACGCTGAAAAAATGAATCGGTATGGTGAATTCACTGTGTATTATAAAAACAAATATAACGGGAAAGTCCCTATTATTCACTTTTTTACACT
Organism: Bacillus sp. GMs2/2; assembly: GCF_050172095.1. Classification (NCBI taxonomy): domain Bacteria; kingdom Bacillati; phylum Bacillota; class Bacilli; order Caryophanales; family Bacillaceae; genus Bacillus; species Bacillus sp. GMs2/2. The sequence goes on along the minus strand of NZ_JBNLYE010000062.1, from coordinate 16,002 downwards.
CACATCATACAGGCAAAAGACGTTAGAACAATTCGCTGTGCAACAAGGTGTATATGCAAAAGTACATGTTATACCTGAATTGTAAAGTGAAATCAGGACATCTGCTCTATTCAATATAGCCCGATTTCATCAGCTTCTTCTTTAGATGTTTTATAATATACACCTGGAGTAAAAGGGTTGTCTATTGTCTTTGTGGAAGGTATTTTTGAGCCATCAACCTCTAGCCAATTATAAAATATTCCATCACTAGTGCATGCACTTGTCTTACGATTTGCAAGGTTATGTATCTCTCTAAAGCTATCAATGTAGTTATAGACCATCCTTTTGAATGTTCGAGTAAAGTATCCAATAGGATTTTTCATCAAATTTCCGTTATGCTCGTACTTATGTGTTTTAGAGTACAAAACCGAAGAAGCATTCGCAAGAAGGTTGTGAAATATATCTGTATCCGCTAGTAAATTAAATTGCTTTGCAGCCTTCTTCGCAATATTTTTGGCATTTTTGAAAGATTCATTAATAACATTTGATGAAAAAGCAGTTTGTAATTCCATACGCATAGATTGTGGCACACGATAATCAATGAAGTCTAAATCATGTTGAAAAGATTGCGAAACTTCCTCTTTACGTTTGTTTATATCTTTTATATTTTGTTTTAAGGTTTTTGTAGTTGTTTTCTTGGTGTGACAAATTTCCACAGTTTTAGTGGGGGCTTCTGTGACAAACTCTTCTTTTGTGATGATTGGCTGGATTACAATAATGTTACTTGTTTGTCTCATATCACTTTTACGTTTCATTTCTAGCTGTTTGATGATACCAAGTAATTCTAAGTGTTGGCATGCACGAATGACCGTTCTACGGCTAATATGAAGTACTTCAGCAATCTTTTTTTTGGATTTAAAAGAAACGCCAAAATATTTACAAGAATGGGTGTGTAAGTGATTGAGTACAGCCAATTGATTTTTATTTAATTGATCAGCAAATTGATCTTTATATGCGCGCACAGTGTCATTTAACTCCTTGAGATTTTGAAAAGATACTAAGTTTTCATATGTTTCTATACTAGCAAGAATGGTAATTGCTTGTTTCTTTTTCATAAGGGCTCGTCTCCTCCGAAAACAAAAAAGCAACAGTATGCCACAAAATGTAAGCAAACTGTTGCGGAGGAACCCTTATGTACGATAAAATGAGGTACATAAAGAGTTACAGCAAGTGTTTGCCTAGTGTGATTAGGCGGACGATTAATAGAGTGTCTCACCACTCTATTAACACGCTGTGCTCTTTTGTTTTTAATTGTTCAATCCGGTAACAAATTGGTAACGGAAATGTAAAATAACACGATTATTTCACTTCTTGAAGATAATCCAAAAAGTTTATATACCAACGCTTTGTATCACTTTTAATACGTTTGATTTCATTAATACCAGAAGGTTAACTTCTCGTTTGTTTTATGCTAGAATAGAAAAAGATGTAAGACAGCAGTGAGGACACCTGTATGAGGGTGTCCCTTTCACATTACATAGCTGTTGGTAGAGGGGGTTTGTATGAGCAAGAAGCAGAAGCAAAATAAGAAAAAGACCCACGTTCCTTTTCGATTAAACGTGTTGTTTTTCTGCGTGTTTTTAATGTTCTCCGCGGTTATTGTAAGGCTCGGATATGTACAAATTGTTCGCGGTGAAGAATATAAGAATGAAGTGGAGAAGAAAGAAAACTCAACGATAAGTAATCCTGTACCGCGTGGGAAAATATTTGACCGTTATGGGCGACCTGTAGTAGATAATGCAGCCATTCGTACTATTACATTTACAAAAATGAAGGGATCAACTGCAGAGGATCGCTTAGAAACAGCGAAAAAGCTAGCAGATTTGATTGAAGTACCGACAGATAAATTAACAGATCGCGATAAAAAAGATTATTGGCTTGCTATGCATAAAGAGGAAGCTAAAGAAAAAATTACGAATAAAGATCGTCAAGAGTTTAAAGATAAAAAAATTGATGATAAAGAATTAGACGAGCGTCAGCGAAGTCGTGTAACAGAAGAAGAGATTAATCAATTATCCGCAAAAGATCTAGAAATACTAGCGATTAAGAGTAAGATGGACGGCGGATATGCAATGACACCTCAAGTTATTAAAAAGGATGCTACAGAAAAGGAATATTCGATTATTAGTGAAAACCTAGCAGCATTACCAGGTGTAGATACGAATGTTGATTGGGAGCGGAAATATACGTACGATGATTTATTCCGAAGTGTACTTGGTGGGGTGTCGACATCTGATGAAGGCTTACCGAGAGAAAGACTAGATTACTATCTTGTTCGTGATTACAATCGAAATGACCGAGTAGGAAAAAGTTATCTTGAACAACAGTATGAAGATAGTCTGCACGGTACGAAAGCAGAAGTTAGAAATGTTACAGATAAAAACGGTAATATTTTAGAAACGATTAATGTATCAAAAGGACAAAGTGGTAATGACCTGAACTTAACAATTGATATGGAATTACAAAAGCGCGTGGAAGATATTCTTGCGAAGAATTTAATGAGGTTTAAAGGAAGCGAACCTCTTTTAGATCGCGCATTTGTTGTAATGATGAACCCAAAAAATGGTGAAGTTTTATCTATGGCGGGGAAACAATTAGTTAACGAAGATGGCCAAACGAAAGTAAATGACTTTGCATTAGGTACCATGACAAGTTCTTATCCGATGGGATCAACTGTAAAAGGTGCAACAGTACTTACTGGATATCAAACTGGTGCGATTCAACCAGGGGCAGTACAATTGGATGAACCAATTAAATTAAAAGGTACACCTACGAAGTCGTCTTGGAAAACGATGGGATATATTAATGACCTTACAGCTTTAAAAATGTCTTCTAACGTTTATATGTTTAAAACAGCGATGAATATCGCCGGTGTTCAGTATGTGAGAGGTGGTACGTTAGATATACCTCAAAAAGCATTTGATACGATGCGTTATTATTTCGGACAGTTTGGACTTGGTGTAAAAACAGGAATTGATTTACCGAATGAATCTGCTGGTCAGATGGGTAAGAGTAGTCAACCAGGTTTCTTACTAGATTTATCAATTGGACAGTATGATACGTATACACCGCTTCAATTAGCGCAATATATTTCGACGATTGCCAATGGCGGATATCGTATGCAACCACAAGTTGTAAAAGAAATTCGTCAACCGGCAGTGAAACCAGATGAAGTTGGGAAAGTTGTTCAATCTATGGAACCGAAAGTATTAAATCGTATTGATATGCCGGAATCGCAAATTAAACGTGTTCAAGAAGGATTTAGACAAGTGTATAATGATTCAGGTGGTACAGCTACAAAGTACTTTACAGGTGCAAAATATAAAGCGGCAGGGAAGACGGGTACTGCGCAAACTGTGTATGGCGGAGATAAAGAGATTGGTAGAAAGGCAAACGGTGAACGTGTGGAAACATATAACTTAACATTAGTAGGTTATGCGCCACTTGAAGATCCAGAAGTAGCATTCTCTGTTGTCGTTCCATGGGTACATGATGATAAGACTGGTATTAATGGATATATTGGTCGTGAAATTATGGACGCTTACTTTGATTTGAAAAACAAAGAAGTAAATGGTGAAGCTCCAAAAGATGATAAAGACAATAAAAACAAAGATCAAGATGATGAATAAAAAAGTTGTAAAAAAGCACACTATATGAAAAGATAGTGTGCTTTTTTTTATGGTTTATGCATATCGTGTAATAAATGTGGACAAGTATACAACATTGAAAAAACGCGGCCCTATAAATGATACTTGTATATGGTGGGATAGGGGATAAATATTTTATAGGGAAATCATCAGAGGAAATGAATAGCTACTACTGAATTAAAATTGTATCGTATGTTGATTTTTGTGGAACTTTACAAAACTTTTACAAACAATTAAAACCGAATTAATAGTTTAGCAGTATTCTTATATCTGTAATCCTGTTATTTCCGGTTACTTCTAGGAGGAAGAACACGTGAAATGGATGCGTACACCGATTAAGATTTTCGTATTATCAATATGGTTCCTCTGTTTTGAAATGTCTACTGCATTTGCTTTAAATGATACGGGAGAAGTGAGAGTTGATGGATCCTCAACGGTTTTTCCTATTATAGAAGCGGTAGCGGAGGAATATACAAAGGTGCATCCAGACGTGAAAATTTCCATCAGTATTTCTGGAACTGGGGGAGGATTTAATCGTTTCAGTAAAGGAGAAGTAGATATAAATAATGCTTCGAGAGTAATGAAACAAGTCGAGAAAAATGAAATGAAGAAAAACTCTATTCAGTTCACACCTTTTGAGGTTGCTAACGACGGTCTTACGATTGTTGTGAATCGCCATAATACATGGGTAGACGATATGTCAGTAGACGAGTTACGACTACTTTGGAGTGAAGATGGAAGAGAGAAGCGATGGTCACAAATTCATTCAACATGGCCACGTGAACAAGTGAAGTTTTATGCACCAGGCGTAGACTCTGGTACGTATGATTATTTTCAAAATGTCATCTTACAAAATCATCGCATTGTAAAAAAAGTCTCTTTGTCTGAAGATGATCAAGTTATTATGCAAGGAGTAATGAATGATAAACATGCCATTGCTTTTGTAGGATATGCTTATTATATGGCTAATCGAGATAAGGTGAAAGCAATAAAAGTAAATGGTGTATTTCCGACGAAAGAGACCATTCAATCAGGTAAGTATAAGCCGTTATCTAGGCCGCTACTTGCTTATGTGAATAATGCATCTATCCGAAATAAAATGAATGTAGCAAACTATGTTGAGTTTATGATTCAGCATGTCGGTAACCTCGCTGAAGAGGTCGGGTATGTAAAATTACGAAAAGAAAAATACAATGAACAGCTGCGTATGTTAACAGAAATAAAAAGGTAATGTCAGGGTGGAAAGGGGTTTTCATCTTTGGCTCATAATGACAAAAGTCAAATTACATTTTCTGTACAACATTTGATTGAAAGAAATACAAAACAAAGAAAAAAAACGCAGCGAATCAATCGAATAGTGCCTTTATTACTAAAAATAATTGCTAGCGTTTCTATTGTGACGACATTTGGAATTGTTTTTACGCTCTCTAATGAAACAATCATGTTTTTTCAAAAAATATCATTATACTCCTTTTTGACGGAGAAAGAATGGTTACCATTTTTTGAAGACCCTAAATTCGGTATATTACCACTCATATGTGGAACGTTCCTTATAACTGCAATTGCTATGTTTGTAGCAATTCCTATCGGTTTAGCGTGTGCCGTATTTTTAAGCGAATATGCTTCAAATAGTGCACGGAAAATATTAAAGCCGATGTTAGAGCTATTAGCAGGTATCCCGACAATTGTATATGGTTTTTTTGCATTAACAATTGTTACGCCGCTTTTACAAAGGCTTATACCAGATTTACAGTTTTTTAATGCGATTAGTCCAGGAATCGTTATCGGATTTATGATGATGCCTACCGTTGCATCTCTATCTGAAGACGCGATGAGAGCTGTGGCGAAAGGGACGAAAGAAGCTTCATTAGCACTCGGAGCGACGCGGTTTGAAATGGTAAAACAAGTGGTGTTTCCGTCCGCTTTTACAGGGATTATGGCAGCAATTATATTAGCGGCTTCTCGTGCAATTGGTGAAACGATGATTGTTGTAATTGCAGCAGGATCCACACCAAATGTATCGCTTGATCCGACACATTCAATTCAAACGTTAACAGCCTATATTGTGCAAGTAAGTTTAGGTGATGCTCCGCATGGAACGATTACGTATTACAGCATGTATGCTGTAGGTGCAACGTTATTTTTGTTTACCTTTATTATGAACATCATTTCGCAGTCTATTATGCGCCGTTTTAGGAGGATGACATAATATGCGAATGTTGAATCATAAAAAAATACAAAAAAACATGGCATCACGCTTTTTAAAAGATCGAATTTACAAATTGTTATTTTATATAGCAATTTTATTTTCAATCGTAATTTTGTTTTTGTTACTGTTTCAAATTGTTGAAAAAGGTATAAGTTATCTTTCAATAGATTTCTTTACAAATTTCGCTTCACGTAATCCGAAAGAAGCTGGTATTGCTGCAGCTTTGTCAGGGACAATATTATTTATGAGTATTGTTATACCTGTTTCTTTTATATTTGGAGTTGGAACAGCACTTTATTTAGAGCAATATGCGAAGGAATCTCTATTTAAAAAAATAATAGAGATTAATAATCAAACGTTAGCAGGAGTACCATCCGTTGTATTTGGATTGCTTGGTTTAACTATTTTTGTATATGCTCTTCATTTAGGAGAGAGTATAGTTGCAGCAGCGCTGACGATGAGTTTACTCGTTTTACCAACAGTTGTTGTGGCGAGTCAAGAAGCAATTCGATCAGTACCAAGTGTATTATTAGAGGGTTCTTACGGATTAGGTGCTACGAAGTGGCAAACGATGTATCAAATTGTATTGCCATATGCTTTCCCAGGGATTATAACGGGCTGTACGTTAGCGATATCAAGAGCAATTGGAGAAGCTGCACCACTATTAGTTATTGGGGCACTTGCGTTTGCAAATTATGTTCCATTTAGTATGTTTGATAGATTTACAGTTCTACCAATTCAAATTTTTAATTGGATGAGTAGGCCACAAGAAGAATTTCAGTATGTAGCAGCAGCTGGGATGATTGTTTTGTTAGGTTTGTTGCTATTTATCAATATATTTGTTTTATGGTTACGAAATCGAAAATAAGTTGGAAATGGATGGAAGGAGAATTCAAATGGTAGCAACAGTAGTAAATGTACAGGTGAAAAATGAAGAGAAAATCGAGACTGCGCCAAAGAAGGTAGTATTTGATACGAAAAACTTAAATTTATGGTACGGGGAAGACCATGCTTTAAAAGATATTAATTTAAGTATTCATGAGAATGAAGTTACAGCCATTATCGGTCCAAGTGGCTGTGGTAAATCAACTTACTTAAAAACATTAAATCGCATGGTAGAATTAGTACCTATCGTTCGAACTACAGGTGTAATTGAGTATAGAGAACGCAATATATTTGATAAATCATATCCAGTTGAAGAATTAAGAACGCATGTAGGAATGGTGTTCCAAAAGCCAAATCCATTTCCAAAATCTATTTATGAGAATGTAGCATACGGTCCAAAAATCCATGGTATTCGTGACAAAAAGACATTAGATGAAATTGTTGAAAAAAGTTTACGTGGAGCAGCGATTTGGGATGAGTTAAAAGATCGTTTGTACGATAATGCATACGGTTTATCTGGTGGACAGCAACAGCGTCTATGCATCGCACGCTGCTTAGCTATTGAGCCAGACGTTATTTTAATGGATGAGCCAACATCGGCATTAGACCCAATTTCAACATTAAAAGTAGAAGAATTAATTCAAGAGCTAAAGAAAGATTTTAGTATTGTTATCGTAACGCATAATATGCAACAAGCAGCGCGTATTTCAGACAAAACAGCTTTCTTCTTAAGCGGGGAAGTTGTGGAGTATACAGATACAAATAAATTATTTACGACTCCTTCAGATAAGCGTACAGAAGATTATATTACAGGTCGCTTTGGTTGATATCGTTTCAAAGCTAAGAGCAAATGCCCTCTTAACAGAGGGCATTTCTTATTTTATCTTACTGTTAATAGAGAAGTAATACTTCTCCTTATCTTAAGGTTTATTACAAGCATAAAAGCCCGATTGATGAGGGGTGATTAAAGTTTCACTTTTATATAATGGCACATAATATTGAGGGGGAAGAAAAATGGTAAGAGAACAGTTTCAAGGTGATTTAAAAGCGTTACAGCAAAAGGTGATCGAGCTTGGAGAATTAGCAAATGCGGCTTTATTGATTGCTATGGAAGGTCTACATACAAGGGATGTAGAGAAAGCGTTAGAGGTCATTGATGGTGATTACCGCATGGATAATTTAGAAGAGGAAATAAACGATCTTGCGCTTATGCTCATTACGAAGCAGCAACCTGTAGCAAGTGACTTAAGAAGGATTTTTATTTCAATTAAAACAGCGACAGATTTAGAGCGTATTGCAGATCATGCTGTTAATATTGCAAAGGCTACAATTCGTCTTGGGGAAAAAGAAGTGGCTGTTAGTTTGCACAACCTGGATGAAATGTTTGCGGTTGCAAATGAGATGTTGCATTTAGCGTTAGAAGCATATGAACAAGAAAATTTAACTTTTGCGAAACAAATTGCTGAAATGGATGATTCCGTTGATGAAATATATGGAAAAGCAATTCGTGAGTTTATATCTTCGGTTCCGGAACAACCAGAAGCAATTACGCAAATTACACAATTATCATTTGTCGCGAGATATATTGAGCGTGTAGCAGATCATATTACAAATATTGCTGAAAATGTCTTTTATTTAGTAAAAGGAAAGCATTATTTATTGAATGAGTAGGAATTAAAGTAGGTGATGGGAAATCACCTGCTTTTTTTAGTCAAAACATGACAAAAAAAGCTCGTTGTTTCCTTTAGTTTATGATGATAAGATGTATCATAATGTAATGGGAAAATTAGTATATATGTTGGTCGTTAATAAGTATTATTTAACAATTAATAGTAAGCGCTTTCTTGTTGTTTGAAATGTACGTTTTTATAGGTGAGAAATTTAATTATATGGTCTTCTAAATGAGGATTTGTTTAACTAATCAAGTTTATGCTGCTAGTTCATGTGGGATAGGGAATATACATATGGTATATGAAGTTACTGAACATTATATAAGTGGAGGCTGAAGTATATGAAGGGGGTTATTTTAGCTGGAGGAAAAGGAAGACGCCTTAGACCATTAACATGTAATACTCCAAAGCCGATGTTACCATTATTAGAAAAACCAGTTTTAGAATATAATATTGAGTTATTACGCCAGCATGGTATTCGTGAAATTGCAATTACTGTTCAATATATGAGTACGACCATTAAGCAATATTTTGGTGACGGTAGTAAATGGGGAGTTAACTTGTATTATTTTGAAGACTCTCCTCCGCTTGGCACAGCAGGGAGTATTAAACAAGCAGAACAATTTTTAGATGAAACATTTGTTGTGATAAGCGGGGATGCATTAACTGACTTTCAATTATCAGAAGGAATTAGGTTTCATGAACAAAAGAAAAGAATGGTAACAATGTTTGTGAAAGAAGTAGAAAATCCACTCTCATTTGGATTGGTTGTAATAAATAAAGACCAGGAGGTTACACGATATATAGAAAAGCCGGGCTGGAATGAGGTAGTATCTAATGTTGTGAATACAGGCATATATATTATGGAGCCAGAAATCTTTTCTTACATACCGCCTAGACAATTTTGTGATTTCAGTCATGATGTGTTTCCGTTATTGGCAAACAAAAATGTATTATTCGCATATTTGTCAGAAGGTTATTGGTTAGATATCGGCACATTTAATCAATATCGACAAGCACAATTTGATTTGTTAACGAAAAAGTTACAAGTACCTATTCCTTATACGGAAGTATTACCGATGGTATGGATGGGAGAAGGGGTGACGATTGGTAAAGGGACGAAAATTCATGGCCCCTCTTTTATTGGAGAAGGAGTAAAGATTGGTACAGGAGCTGTAATTGAGCCATATTCTATTATTGGGAAAAATAGTATCGTTTCAAGTTATTCTCATCTTCAAAAAAGTATTGTTTTTGCGAATGCCCACATTGGGAAGTATTGTGAACTATTAGAAACGACAATAGGAGAGCGTACAATAGTTGAAGATGATGTTACACTGTTTCAAAAAAGCGTTGTAGCGGATCACTGTCATATCGGGAGAAGTACGGTAATTAAGCAAAAAGGAAAAGTATGGCCTTATAAGGCGATTGATAGTCATTCGATAGTAGGAGCGGCTGGTATTCAAGAGAGTGAAATGAGTGCAGGGTGGTTACAAAAAAGCCGCATTGTAGGAAGAGGGAATGTTGAAATTACTCCCCAGTTTATCGTGAAGATTGCGATGGCGTATGGTTCTCTTTTTAAAAAAGGAGAAAGTATATTAATTGGAAGTCAAGAAAATATAGAAACAACCTCTTATAAAAATTTATTTTTACATGCTATTCATGGTATAGGGATTCATACGATGGAATGTAAAGAAATGAACGAGTCACTTTTTCAATATAGTGTTCATCATTTGCAATGTGCAGGTGGTGTTTTCATTCAAGTAGAGAATGAGAATGAGATTGTTATAAAGTTATACGGTCAAGCTGGCATGCCGTTAACGTATAAGCAGCAAAAAGAGATAGAACAAGTATATATGTCCGAATTGTTTTATTACGTGATGGAGAAAGAAATGGGGCGTAATAAGCTGGTTCATGTTTCTATGAATGAGTATATAGAAGTTATATTGGAGCATATTGATATCGAGAAAATACAGATGCAGAAGTTTCATCTTCTTATTAATAAGAGAAATGATACGTTGCAACATTTACTTATGCTCTTTCTGCAAAGACTTGGTTGTACAGTTACATGGATTTATGCAAGCGAACAAAAAGATCATGTGAAAGCTTTGATGAAATCAAGTAAAGCGAATATGGCTCTTATATTTTCTGAGCAAGGAAATCATTTCGAGTTATACGATAAACATAGTAATATTTACCAAGGTACAGATTTGGAAGAGGTAGATATTCCAGATTTCTTACTCGAATCGACAGGAAATATTTACCCAATGTCTTTGAAGTTAGGGGAATGTTATCTTCTATTTTATACGCAGGATGAAAGAAAGGCGTTTCAAGTAAGGTGGAAGCGAGATATTTTATATCGGATTGGAAAATTATTTGAGCTAATAGCATTGCAAGGAAAAACGTTTCTCAGCATAGTGGAGCAATCACCTCCGCTCTATTTACTTTATGATGAAGTGGTATGTTCATGGAATGAAAAAGGGGAAATTATGAGGAAATTATTGGATGATATAGAAAGGAAGGGAGAAGGTATATTTGAAGGAGTACAGTTCAAATATACTGAAAAAGAGTGGTCTTATATCGTTTCTGACACAAAACAACCAAAATTTTTGGTGTATTCACATGCTAGAAACCCAGTAATAGCAAGGGAAAACATGAAAAATCTTATAGAAAAAATTAGACAATATCAAAAGGTGTAGAATTTTTATTTTAAAAGTGGTATTATAGTATAGTCTGATTTAAGTTATTAGTACTGGAGGGAAATAAGAATGCGTGTGAATATTACTCTAGCATGTACAGAATGCGGAGATCGTAACTATATCTCAAAGAAAAATAAACGTAACAACGCTGAGCGTATCGAGCTTAAAAAGTATTGCAAGCGTGACAAGAAGTCTACGTTACACCGTGAAACAAAGTAAGCAGTAGGAATATTTTCCTACTGTTTCTTTTTTTTATTCGATTCCTATGTTAAAAGTGATACACTATCAGCATAGAGTAAAGTGTCACTGTAAGGGGGAGAGTGTGTGAAAGCAGAGAAAGTACGTTTGCGTAAACAAATAATAGAACACATGAATTCTTTATCAGAAGAACAGTATACAACTTTATCAGAACAGATTGCATTTTCGTTGTATGCGCAAAAAGAGTGGGTTGAAGCTAAAACAATTGGAATTACTCTTTCAATGGAAAATGAAGTGAATACATATCCTATTATCGAAAAAGCTTGGGAAGAAGGAAAGAAAGTTGTAGTTCCTAAGTGTAATAAAGGAACAAGAACGATGTCTTTCCGGCAAATTAATAATTTTGATCAATTAGAAACGGTGTATATGAATTTACGTGAACCGATTCCCGGGCTTACGGAAGAAGTGAATATGGATGAAATTGATCTTCAAATTGTCCCAGGCGTAGCTTATACAGAACGAGGAGAGCGAATTGGGTACGGCGGTGGCTATTATGATCGTTATCTCGTGCATTATAAAGGGAAAACGCTATCATTAGCGTATGATTTTCAAATGGTAAAACACATTCCGGTAGAGCCATTTGATAAAAACATAGAAAAAATTATTACAGAAAAAGGAACAATGCTTACAAATAAGCTTGTATAGACAAATAAAAATTGACGAGACTTTTTCTTCTTGATTATAATAAAATATGTGAACGTTTTCTTATTATAATTTTTTATAGTAAGTGAGCATAGAGGGTGATGAAATGGTATCTATTTATGATATTCAGCAATTGCTAAAGAAATTTGGTACGATTATTTATACGGGAGATCGAATTGCTGATTTACAATTAATGCAAGATGAATTGCGTGAATTAAATCAATCACAGCTAATCGATCCACAAGACTATCAAACAGCTTTATTTTTATTGAAGCAAGAAATTCAAAAAGAGCTAAATAAGAATTAGATAAAGGTAGGTAAGCAACATGGAAGAGAAATGGTTAGTTGGTGTTGACCTTGGTGGTACAACGATTAAATTAGCATTTATTAATGTATACGGTGAAATTTTACATAAGTGGGAAATCCCTACGAATACAGGTGAGCAAGGAAAACATATTACACTTGATGTTGCGAAAGCAATTGATAAAAAGCTAGAAGAATTAGGCGAATTGAAGAGCAAGTTAATTGGTATTGGTATGGGAGCTCCTGGTCCTGTACATGTGGCGTCTGGAATGATTTATGAAGCGGTTAATTTAGGATGGAAAAACTATCCGCTAAAAGATTTATTAGAAGTAGAAACAGGATTACCTGTTGTTATTGATAATGATGCAAACTTAGCAGCGCTTGGTGAAATGTGGAAAGGTGCTGGTGAAGGTGCAAAAGATTTAATCTGTATGACACTTGGTACGGGCGTTGGTGGTGGTGTAATCGCCAATGGTGAGATTGTACACGGCGTGAGTGGTGCTGCTGGTGAGATTGGACATATTACAGTCGTTACAGAAAATGCTTTCCCATGTAATTGCGGAAAGTCTGGTTGCTTAGAAACAGTAGCATCTGCGACAGGTATTGTACGTGTTGCTATGCAAAAAATACAAGAGACTAATAAAGAGAGCATGTTGCGTTCTATGTTAGCTGAAGAAGGACGTATTACATCAAAAGATGTCTTTGAAGCACTTGGACAAGGTGATGAATTAGCAGGTGAAGTAGTAGAAAAAGTAGCCTCTTATTTAGGATTAGCTGTAGCGAACCTTTCTAGTACATTGAACCCAGAGAAAATTGTTATTGGTGGAGGCGTGTCTAAAGCTGGAGATGCGCTATTAGAACCAATTCAACGCTATTTCGAGCAATACGCTTTCTCACGTGCTGTAAAGAGCACGAAGTTAGCTATTGCAACACTTGGTAATGATGCAGGCGTTATCGGAGGAGCTTGGCTTGTAAAAAAGCACAAATACGAAGCGAAGATGATATAAGTTGTGAAATATGAAAAGAGGAAGGGGGAACCCTTCCTCTTTTTGTGTGAAATCTCGATGAAGAATAAAGTGTAAACGAATTAAGCTGCTGGTGGATACCCGTTATATAGAACAGTCATGATCGTAAACCATCCGAAAACGAGTACAGTTGCAATTGCAAAGCCGCTCGCGAAAAAGTTTTTTTCACGAAGTGTTCTAAGCGTAGCAAATACAGCTAACAGAGTGACAAGTGTAAAAATAATAACAAGGCCCATACAATATCCTCCTCTGTCTACCCATTTCTTATTATGAGTTTTTGGAATATTTACTCTTTTATATTGTACATGTTTTAAAAATGATTGTCGAGATAGCATCCTTTCTTTTCCTCAGAGAAAGAAATGTTGTATCATTAAAAGTAAGTTTAATAACTGGAGGAGATTTTCATATGAAATGGATACAAATGCCGTTAGGCCCATTACAAACAAATGCTTATATTTTAATGAACGATCAAAAAGAGTGCATTATCTTTGACCCTGGTCATGAAGGTGAAAAGCTCGTTACATATTTACAAGAAGAACAATTAAAACCATTAAAACCATTAGCTGTTTTATTAACACATGCTCACTTTGATCATATCGGTGCTGTTGATGCGGTAAGAGACACTTTTCATATTCCTGTGTACGTACATAAAGAAGAAGCAGATTGGTTAGGAGATGCAACTGTAAACGGCTCTCAAATTTTTATGATGAACCGCAGTATTACAGCAAAACCAGCGGATCATATTATTGATGCAGAAGGTACATTAACAATTGGATCATTTAATTTTGAAATTTTTGAGACACCAGGACATTCTCCAGGAAGTATTTCTTATTATAGTAAAGAGGCGAATGCTGTATTCTCAGGAGATGTATTGTTCCAAATGAGCATTGGAAGAACAGATTTACCTGGTGGAAGTTTCGCTGAATTAATTGGAAGTATTGAAGAGAGATTATTTGTATTACCAGATGAAACAGCGGTTTTATGTGGACATGGTCCAGAAACAAGCATTGGCTTTGAAAAAGAAAATAATCCGTTTTTACAATAAGGAGTCATTATGGGAATGGAGCTCATTTTAAGAGAATGGATGGGGAAAGAAAAGGATTATTCAATTTCATATAGTACGTATATGAACCTTGTATTGTATACAGAAGGTCATGGATATTATATGAAAGAACGTGAAAAGATTGGAAGACAAGGAGATTTTTTTACAAGTAGCAACGTATCCTCTGTGTTTGCAAAAACTTTTGCTAAACTTTTTATTCGTCTTGTTGAAAATGGTGAAGTTGCTCCGAATATTTGTGAAATTGGCGGAGGAACAGGGAAGTTTGCCTATGATGTTTTACAAGAATGGAAGCAAGTATCTCCAAAAACCTTTATTGATTTAAACTATTCAATGATTGAAGTGAGCCCTTTTCATAGAAAATTACAGCAGGAGCACCTTGGCTCATTTTCTAATGTATCGTACTATACCTCCTATAGTGAAATGGGAGATTCTTTCGAGGGAATTCTTTTTTCGAATGAGTTGTTTGATGCATTTCCTGTTGAAATAATTGAGAAAAGAAATGGTATGTTGTATGAAGTACGTATTACATATACAGAGGAAGGAAACCTTTCAGAAGTATGTAGGCCGTTAGATAAAAGAATTGGTCGCTATTTATTGAAATATAATATTCATATTGCTGAAGGGCAACGTTTTGAAGTACCAATTGTGATGGAGGAGTATATAAAAGAAATTGCGAAATGGTTTCAAAAAGGTATATGTATTACAGTTGATTACGGATACACAAAAGAAGAGTGGATGCATCCAGCACACCGTGAAGGAAGTTTGCGAGGGTATTATCAGCATAAGCTAATACGTAACCCACTAGCGCATCCAGGTGAAATGGATCTTACTACTCATATTCATTGGGACGAGCTAAAGGAGATGTTTAGTATGCAAGGAATGAGTGCAGTATGGCATAAGAAACAATCTGAGTTCTTGTTAGCTGCAGGGATATTAGAACAGCTTACGAGCCATCAAGATATGAATCCTTTTTCTGAAACGCAAAAACAAAATCGAGCCGTTCGTTCTATGATTTTGAATGGAGGAGTAGGGAGTGCATTTGATGTTGTTATACATACAAAAGATATGCAACATTTACATTTGGATCGATATGTAACAATATAAAAAACAAGACACAGTATATACTGTGTCTTGTTTTTTAATACGACTTATGTAGTATTATATATTTCCTCTCATGATATATATTTATATTAAAGATATGAGATGAAAAATATAGAATACGTTCTTTTTCTTCGATTATTAGTCCCTAACCTAATAATACGCGAACGAGTTGAATGATTGTTTCATTCTCTACTTTGTAATAAATTTCCAATCCTTTTCTTTCACTAGAAACGATTTTAGCGCTTTTTAATTTTGCTAAATGCTGTGAAATTGTAGATTGTGGCATGTTTAAGCCAGTATACATTGTAGAAACGTTGCTTGGACCGCGCTCGATTAATCCTTTTACGATACATAAACGAACAGGATGAGCTAGCACTTTTAATAATTCTGCATTACTTTCATATAGTTCTAATTCTTTTTGAAAGGTTTCTAACATGTTCTTTTCCACCTCCGTGTGAGCTATT
>NZ_JBNLYE010000061.1:0-20117 GCF_050172095.1 Bacillus sp. GMs2/2 | reverse complement strand
ATATAAATAGAGAGAAGAGATTGTCGATGATTCAATTACATGTATATGAAGAGATTCTTCATTTTAAAGAAGATGTTACACTATTTCTAGAAAAGAATGAGCAGGAAAACAATCTCATATTAGGTGTATTACAAATGGTCCAAGAACCGATATTTATGGGGATAGCGAAACAAGGAGAAGAAATTGCGGTTGTATTTCTGCAAACAGAAGAGAAGAAACAAATCATTGTTGCAACTTCTGAAATTGCGGGAGTAACTATTGAGGAACTTGCAAAAGAATTAACGAAAGTATATCCGGATATTCCTGGATTGATCGGTAATAAGAAAATTGTACAGAAATTAGCGGAAGAGATTGCAGTATTAGAAAATAAAAAAACGCATGTTGCAATGGAGCAAGGTGTGTATGAGTTGAACAGAGTAAAGAAGAAGTGTAATGCGAATGGACTTTTTCGAGCGGTAAATAATGATGAATTACCATTAATAGAACAGTGGATATATCAATTTTGTGAAGACGTAAAGCTTCCTACTACGAAAGAAGAAGCAAAACAAACTGCGTATACATTAATAACTACAAATCGACTGTTTGGTTTGGAAGTAGATGGGAAACTCGTTTCTGTAGCTGCAAAAACGAGACCAACTAAAAATAATATAACAGTCAATTTCGTATATACGCCGAAAGAAGCAAGGAAAAAAGGGTATGCATCTCATTGTGTAGCAGCACTTAGTCAACGTATGTTAGATGAAGGCTATCAGACGACTACGTTATATACTGATCTAGCGAATCCGACATCTAATAAAATTTATCAAGAAATTGGTTATGAACAAATTGCGGAATCTGTGCTCATATTTTTAGAGAAGTAAAACAAAAAGGCGTGCTATTTTAGCACGCCTTTTTGTTATTCATCAATTCTAATAACCTCGCCTTGAGGGAATTCCTCAGTTTCTAGTAAGTTACGAATAGCTTTCGCAACATATTCAGGTGATAATAGCTTTCCTTCTTCTTTTAATGCAATGAAGCGGTCTAAATTTGTGAAGTCTTCTTTAGCTGTTTCACGAATTTGTGCTTGCATATTTGTATCAACAACACCGGGGGCAAAAGCGACGATTTTTACTGGATATTCTTTTTCCCATTCTTCAGTTGCTACGCATTGTGTAAACATATTTACACCAGCTTTCGTCGTACAATAAGCGCCCCATCCGAAATAAGGATTTTTTCCTGCACCAGATGAAATATTTATAACGCGTTTATCTACTTTCCATTCTTTCGTATGTTTCATAAACGTAGATGTAAGAATCATAGGTGCAAGTAAATTAATGTGAACGTTCGTAATGAATTGTTCGCTTTCTGCTTTTTCAATTGGTTTCATAGGTGCAACTGTACCCGCATTATTAATTAAATGAATAGAGGATACATTGTCTTCTTTAATGGATGAAATGATTTCTTTAAAGTTAGTTTCTAAGTTATGTACATCTTGAAGATCTAAGGAATGAAAAATGCAATTGCTGTTATATTGCTCTGCAAGTTTCGTAAGCTCTTTATTTTCTCTTCTAGAAATAGAGATGACAGTTGTACTTTCTTCTAACAATTGAGTGGCAATAGCCTCACCTAAACCTTGTGAAGTTCCTGTTATGATAACGTAGCGCATAGTTTTATAAACTCCTCTCGTATGTGCGGAATTTTGTTGGACAACGTACATTGCATAGTTTGTCTACATTTTATAGTATAGAGCACTTTTTACTATAAATGAAATGAGATGATTGTGTGCCTTTTATAAACCGTTTTACAACAACAGTACCTGGTGCCGTCACGTTCACTGGGAACACGTTAGGGCTTAGCCCTACATCACCTGCGCCAGGTAATATTTTTGGTACACTTGCTGTATTTACTACGGTAAATACAGCGCTGCAAGTACCAGGGTTCCCAGCAGGAACGACGGATGAATGGCAATTGAATTCTTCAAGTGCAATTTTAAATCTTCCGGCGGGGAGTAGTGTGCTATATGCAGAGTTAGTTTGGGCTGGTACTTTTCGGACTGATACGGAAGATGTGTTACCATTTTTAAATGATAACATTACATTTACAACGCCAGCAGGGACGTTTTCTGTTACGCCAGATCCTGCTACCGCGCAGCAAGGTTCAGTAGGAAATCAGTTTTATTATGCTCGCTCTGCCAATGTAACGAATCTTGTTAGTGCAGGTGGGGCAGGCACATATACAACGGGTGCTGTGCCAGCTGCAAGAACTTCAGCCGACCCAACAATCAGTCGTTCAGCTGGCTGGACGCTTGAGGTTGTATATCAAAATGCAAGTTTACCTCTTCGGAATTTGTCAGTTTATGCAGGCCAAGAAATTATTGATGCTTCATCCCCGCCTGTTGATGCTACTATTTCAGGATTTGCTACGCCGGCAACAGGAGCTGTTACAGGAAGAGTGCTCGTAACTGCTCAAGAAGGCGATTCTAACATTGTTGGAGATCAACTTCGCTTTGGACCGAATGCAAATGCTACAGTTGCATTATTCGGACCGAGAAATCCTGCGAATAATTTCTTTCAGTCACAAATTTGTAATGACAGTGGAAATTTAGATACGAGCGGCACGTTTGGAGATTTGAATCAGCCGTTAGGGGTAGCTTTGGCCGTCCGAAGACAGGGGTGGGATATTACGAATGTAGATGCCTCCTCATCTTTAGTAAACAGTCAAACATCAGCAACTGTTCGCTTCGTTACAAATGGAGATGGATACGCTGCAGCTGGTTTTGGTGTTCAAATTGATGCAACAGGTCCAATTATTAATCCTGTTAAATCAGTTAATAGAACAGTCGCAGGGGTAGGGGATACTCTCACTTATACGATTACGGTCCCAAATACAGGAACAGGAAGTGCAGAAAACGTTGTATTACGTGATAGTATTCCGAACGGAACGACGTTTGTTGCAGGTAGTGTTACGGTAGAGGGAGTAACACAGCCGAATGCAAACCCTGCTAATGGAATTAATTTAGGTACAATCCCAAATAACACGCAAAGAATTGTTACATTTCAAGTTCGAATAACATCATTCCCGAATCCCAATCCTATTTTAAATCGTGCAATGGTGTCATATCAATTCCGTCCTTTCGTTGGTAGTCCTCCTATTACAAGTACGTCTTCTTCAAACACAGTACAAACGACAGTGAATCAAGCAACCATAAGTATGCAGAAATCTGTAGATTTACAGACGGCAACGCTTAATGATGTATTAACGTACACAGTTAATGTCACAAATAATGGAAACGTCACTGCGAACAATGTTATTTTTGTTGATAGTATCCCTGCTGGAACAACATTTGTCGCAAATAGCGTTACAGTAAATGGAGTAGCGCGTCCAGGAGCGAATCCAGCAAGTAGTATTAATCTTGGAAGTATTAATGCATCGCAAACGACTGTAGTTCGCTTTCAAGTTCGAGTAACATCTAATCCTCTTGTCAATCCAATTCCGAATCGTGCAAGTGCTACATTTACCTTTACTCCAGTGCCTGGTCAACAACCAGTTTCAGGGCAAGCGACAAGTAACACTGTAGTTACTACCATTAACATAGCTGATATAAGAACGAGAAAAACAGTAGATAGAGCTTTTGCGACAGTGAATGACGTTCTTACGTACACTATTACAATTGAAAATACAGGAAATGTACTTGCGACGAACGTTATTTTTCAAGATCCGATCCCAATTGGAACGACTTTTATCGCAAATAGTGTGACTGTGGATGGGGTTTCACAACCTGGGGCAAATCCAGCGAGTGGGTTTACGGTAGCTAATATATCTCCTGGCGGAAGTAGGACTGTTACATTTCAAGTACGAGTAACATCTACGCCGTCAGGAGGTACGATTCCGAATCGCGGAAATGTGTCTGCTAATTTTGTCGTTATTCCAAATCAGCCGCCGATAACGATTAATAGACTAACGAATACAGTTGTGACACAAGTTAATACAGGTGGTTTGAATGTAATAAAAGAAGTGAATACAACGCAAGCGGCGGTAGGGGATACTTTAACATACACAATTGCCGTCCAAAATACAGGGAACGTTCCGTTAACAAATGTATTTTTCCAAGACCCTATTTCTTCTGCTGTTTCATTTGTTGCAAATTCTGTAACAATTAATGGAGTACAGCAAAGTGGACTAAATCCGAATACAGGATTCTCTCTTCCGAATATTCCTGCGGCTCAAACAGTTGTAGTCACATTTGACGTAGTAATTGTACAGAATCCAGAAAATGAAGATATTTTAAATCAAGCAAATGTAACAGCAAGCTTTCAAGTGAATCCGAATGAACCACCAGTAACAATCAATGTACCGAGTAATGTTGTGAATACGACAGTACAATCAGGAAACTTTGAAGTTGTGAAAGCAGTGAATACGGATGTTGCAACGGTAGGAGATGTTTTAGTATATACAATCGAAGTTATAAATGCAGGTAGTGTACCAGCTACAAATGTATTTTTCCAAGATTCAATTCCACAAGGGACATTATTTATTGAAAATAGTGTAGTTGTGAATGGTGTTTTACAAGAAGGGGCAGATCCAGAACTTGGATTCCCATTAAATAATTTGCCTACTGGCGCCAGTGTTATTGTTACATTTGAAGTATTAATTGATGAAATTCCCCAAGGAAATAATGTTGTAAATAATGCGAATGTAACTGGAGATTTCCTTGTAAATCCAACAGAGCCACCGATTACTGTAACAGTACCAAGTAATACTGTTATGACGATCGTGAATTCTTCAGGGTTAAATGTAATGAAAAGTGTAAGTGCTACTGAAGCCGGTGTAGGAGATACGTTAACGTATACAGTTCGTATACAAAATAGTGGAACGGTGGCAGCGACAAATGTATCATTCCTTGATCCGATTCCGGTTGGAACCACTTTTGTAGCGAATAGTGTAACAATAAACGGGACACCTCAACCAGGTTTAAACCCGACAACTGGATTTCCACTTGCTAATATTCCGGTAGGAGGTATGGTGACGGTCACTTTTCAAGTGACAATCACGAGTGTACCACCAAATAGAGTTCTTCCGAATAATGCGAATGTCACTGCTGATTTCCAAGTAAGTCCTCTCCAGCCACCAATTACAATTGTAACGATTAGTAATATTGTTGTGACGCGAGTGAATGTAGGATCACTTAATGTAATAAAGAGTGTAAATACACCACAAGCTGGTGTAGGAGATACGTTAACGTATACGATTCTTATTCAAAATACAGGAACTGTTCCTGCAACGAATATTGTTTTTCAAGATCCAATTCCGTCTGGTACTGCCTTTGTAGCAAATAGTGTGACGATAAATGGAGTCGTACAGCAAGGCGCGGATCCTATGGCAGGTTTCCCGGTACCAAATATTCCGGTCGGACAAACGGCTACGATTACGTTTCAAGTTACAGTGACGAGTGTTCCGAGCGGTGGAAATATAAGAAACCAATCGAACGTTACTGCAAGTTTTCTTATAAATCCAGCAAACCCTCCAATAACGACTGTTACAAATAGTAATTTTGTAGTGACGCAAGTAAACACAGCACAGTTAAATATACAAAAATCTTCATCTGTACAACAAGCAGCACTTGGAGAAACTTACACGTATTCTGTTGTCATTCGAAATAACGGTACAGTAACAGCAACGAATGTCTCTTTCCTTGATCCAGTTTCTCCAGAAACAACATTTGTAGCAAATAGTGTAACGATAAATGGAACGCCACAACCTGGATTTGACCCAAATGTTGGTTTCCCGCTTCCTAATATTGCAGCTGGAACAGCATTGACAGTAACGTTCCAAGTTACGGTAGTTGCACCGTCTACACGTGGAGCAGTATTAAATACAGCATCTGCTACAGCCACTTTCTTATTAAATCCTTTACAACCACCTGTAACAACAACGAATTCAAGTAATACAACGGTAGTTACAATACCGTTACCTCCTCCTGGTGAAGTAACAGCAACAAAAACAGTTGATGTTGCAACTGGGGCTGTTGGGGATGTATTAACGTATACCGTGCTCATTTCAAACGTAGGAATTATCCCTGTTACAGATGTGTTCTTCCAAGATGTCATACCAGAAGGGACGACGTTTGTTGACAATAGTGTAACGATAGGTGGAGTGCAGCAACTTGGTTTAAATCCAGAAATAGGATTTACAGTTACGCCATTATTAATCGCTGGTGGAAGTATTGAGGTCACATTCCAAGTGACGATTACAGAAATTCCAGATAATGAAGTCATATTAAATGATGCAGACGTTACATTTACTTCACAACCAAATCCGCAGGAACCACCGATTACGGAAACGATATTAACGAATTTAGTCGTTACGACAATTAATATAGCGTTTATTTTTCCATTGAAACTAGTAGATAAGGAAGTAGCGACTGTAGGAGAAATATTAACGTATGATGTATTGATTTTTAATTTCGGAACAGTGCCAGCGACGAATGTTCAATTTATCGATACTACTTCCGCCGGTGTAGCATTCGTACCAGGAAGCGTGAGTATAAACGGGGTACCAGCACCAGGATTAGATCCTTTCATTGGTTTTACAGTTCCAGATATACCTGTAGATGATTTTGTACTCGTCACATATCAGGAAGTGGTTACGAGCATACCAGAAGGTGGAACGATTGTTAACTTTGTAGATGTTACAGCTACGTTTGCTGTAAGTGAAACAGAGCCGCCTATTACGGAAACGACGACAAGTAACACGACATTAACAGAAATAAATGAATCTGGTTTGAATGTTTTAAAATCAGTAAGTCAGCCGGTTGTTGCAGTAGGCGATACAATCACATATACAACAGTAGTTCAAAATACGGGAACAGTGATAGCGACGAATGTTCAATATAGTGATGTATTACCATCCTCTATAACATTCGTACCGAATAGTGTAACGATAAACGGTGCGTTACAGCCTGAATTAGATCCTAACACTGGCTTCTCACTTCCGGATATAATTCCAGGTGAAAGTGTAGAAGTCACTTTCCAAGTAACAGTTGTTAGCGTTCCGTCAAACGGAACAATTGCCAATACGGCAAATGTTACCGGAAGCTTTATTTTAGTACCAGGAGAACCACCAGTTATAGTAAATCAGCCAAGTAATACAACACTCACAACTGTAAATAGAGGACGCTTTAATGTTATTAAACAAGTAAATAGAGCCGCTACTCTAGTTGGAGATGTATTGACGTATACAGTGCAAATAACGAATACAGGAACAGTAACAGCTAACAATGTTCAGTTTATTGATACGATTTCAACAGGTGCGTCATTTGTACCAAATAGTGTAACAATAAATGGAGCCCCGCAACCAAACTTAAATCCGATTACTGGATTTGGAGTTGGAGATATTCCAGTTGGTGAAACAGTTATAGTGACGTTTCAAGCGACAGTTACAAACATCCCGTCATCAGGAACAATTACGAACGTTGCAAATATAACAGGAAGCTTTACTTTAGTGTCAGGAGAGCCACCGGTTGTAGTAACAGAGCCGAGTAATACGACGATAACTAGAGTGAATAGAGGACGATTCAGCGTTATAAAATCTGTAAATAAAGAAGCGACACGATTAGGAGATACGTTAACGTATAGTGTGCAAGTTACAAATACGGGAACGGTAACAGCGACGAACGTTCAGTTTAGCGATGTTCCATCACCTAGTTTAGAATTCGTTCTTGGAAGTGTACAAATAAATGGGATTCCGCAAGTAGGTTTAGATCCATTTATAGGCTTTGCATTGCCTAATCTTGCAGTAGGGGATAGTGTATTAATTACATTTGAAGTAAATATAATCGCAGTTCCGCCTTCTAGTAGCATTATGAATACAGCAAGAGTAACGGGTGATTTCGAATTGATTCCAGGAGAACCTCCGTCTACAATTACAAATTCAAGTAATACGACAGTCACACCAGTAAATAGAGGCAGTTTAGATATGCAAAAAGAAGTAGATCATTCAATTGTTGGAGTAGGAGAAACAGTAAAGTATACGGTTCGAATATTAAATACTGGTACTGCTGATGCGATGAATATTCAATTTATCGATGTCCTATCTCCGGAAGCTGTTTTTGTACCAAATAGTGTAACTGTAAATGGAGTAGCTCGTCCGGGAGTGAATCCGCAGGTTGGATTTACGATTGTAGACATTCCAGTCGGTGAGACGGCGATTGTAACATATGAAGCTACGATTACGAGCTTTCCAGATGGTGGTACAGTAGTGAACGTTGCTGGGGCGTTAGCAGAATATATTTTAGTACCAGGGGAGCCGCCAGTTACAGTGATGGATACGAGTAATACAGTTATAGTGACGGTAAATACTGCAATCTTATTTGTTGCAAAAGGAGCAAACTTTGAAGTAGCAATGATAGGGGATGTTGTCACTTACGGAATCGCTGTTATAAATGATAGTACAGTTCCTGTGACCAACATTGTGTTAACAGATATCATTGATCCGAATACGCTATTTATAAATGGTACGGTAACGGTAAATGATGTACCTCTTCCATTTGCTAATCCGAATACTGGTATTCCGTTAGGTGATTTTCAGCCAAATGATGCAGCAATTATTAATTTCCAAGTTGTAATAATAGGAGGGCAAGTAAATAATTTAGTTACAAATACTGCTACAGCGAATGGGCTTGCAACTGTAAATCCGAATGAGCCGCCAGTAGTAGTTGAAGGTGATAGTAATACAGTTGTTATCCCGTTTATTCCTCAAAATGTCTCAACGACAGTCGTAAAAACGGCAGATTTACAGGTAGCAACAATTGGAGATGTCATTACGTTTACGACAGTCATCACAAATACGGGTGATACTGTAATGCAAAATATTCGTTTTCAAGATATGTTAGATAGTAGTGTTCGATTTGTTCCTGGAAGTGTAACGGTTGATAATACGCCAGTGCCGAATGTAAGCCCGGCAGTAGGGTTTCTTATCGGAAGTTTAAATCCTGGTGAAGCAAGGACAGTTTCGTTCCAAGTAGCAGTACAGAGCGCGCCAAATGGTTCAGGAAATTATATAAATCAAGCGAGTATTCGTTTTGAACATCAAGTAGGCACAGTATTGCCACCTGTTACACAAATAGTAGAAAGTAACATAGTTGTCATTCCATTTGTTCCAACGATAGAACAAATTTGTGAAACGAATCTTAATTGCTTAAGGAAAATTCCTTTTCAATGTTCTCCGTGTAATCATTTGCAAATAAATAAAAAATAAATACAGAAAGAGCATCCGGAAAAAAGGATGCTCTTTCTGTATTTATCATGTAGATTCTTTTTCGGGCGAGGTGAAAAATTCTTCGATTTTGTCGGAGAGTAGTAATGGAATGGCTCCTTTTATAACAGAAATGTCCCAGTCCCACCATGCGAGATTCTCTAGTTTGTCAATCGTTTCTTGCGGGAAACGATATCGAACAAATTTTGCAGGATTACCAGCTACAATTGCATACGGGGGTACGTCTTTTGTAACAACGCTTCTGGCGCCGATAATGGCCCCGTTACCAATTGTAACACCAGATAAAATGCAGGATTGATAACCAATCCATACATCATTGCCGACTACGATATCACCTTTTGAAGAAGGGTGACCAGTAATATGTGCTCCTTCATCAAAAAGTGCATTAAATGGATAAGTTGTTATCCAGTCTGCGCGATGTTCACCGCCAAGTATGAAAACGACTTCTTCTGCTAATGAACAAAACTTACCTATTTTTAATTTTGTTTCATCGTTCCAAGAAAAAATGGTTGGCCCTACTTTACTATAAGTATAATCACCAATATCATATTTATTATATTCAGGTTTTTGATTTAAATATAACATGCTTCTTCAGCCTCCTTTCTCAATTAAGTGATACGTATGGAATATTATATGCAAGATGTAGTAATGTGAACTGTATTAATAGGTGAAATGAACAAAAGGGAGTGGGATGTATGCGATACGAAATGGGTTTATATAATAAACCGTTTCAGTCAATTCAATCAGGAAAAAAAGTATATGAAGTACGCCTATACGATAAAAAACGTCAACTAATAAACAAAGGTGATGAAATCGAATTTACGAATCTTACGACAACAGAAATGATGACGGTAAAAGTAACGGAAATAAAGCGATACGAGAGCTTTAAATCTATGTATGAACAAATTGATAAAAAATTATTGGATTGTGAAAATGATAGTTTAGAGGAAATGTTAGAAAGTACATACAAAATATATACGAAAGAACAAGAAAAAGAGTGGGGAACAGTTGCGATTCGTATTGAGGTAATAAAATGATAAGAAATCGCGGGGCGGCCATCATTGTACAGGAAGGAAAAATCGCTCTTATAAAACGTATTCGAGAAGAGGAAACATATTATGTTTTTCCTGGCGGAGGGATTGAGGAAGGTGAAACGCCTGAAGAGGCAACGAAAAGAGAGGTATACGAAGAATTAGGGCTACATATAAAAGTGAAGCACCTTATTGCAAAGTTAAAATATAAAGGAAATGAATATTATTATGGCGCCTATATTACAGGGGGAGTGTTCGGAAGCGGAACAGGTGAGGAATTTCAGCGGGAAGGTAGAGGAAGTTATATTCCGTTATGGCTACCGATAAACGAGTTGGAAAAAGTGAATATAAAACCTTATGAAGTGGTCGGAAATATATTTAATTATTATAAAATATAACGTCTGACAACATACAAAAAAAACCATTGACATAGGCTTCTGATTTAAGTATTGTATTCGAGTATGTTTATAATCAGGAGGTTTATATGAGCAATCAAACTACTACACATCATGTGAAAATGACAACAGCGGATCCATCTGGAATTGGTCTATTTGGATTAGCGATGGTAACACTTGTAGCATCATCTCAAAAGTTAGGCTTAACAGATGGCGTTTCACTTGTATTACCATGGGCAATCTTTTTAGGAGGATTTGCACAAATCTTTGCTTGCATTCACGATGCAAAGCATAACAATACATTCGGTACGACAGCATTTGGTGCGTACGGCCTATTTTGGTTAGGTGTTGGAATGACTTGGTTAATTCAACTTGGAGTATTTGGCGAAAAATTAGCACAAGTTGCAGATTCAAAACAGCTTGGTGTAGCCTTTATCGGATATTTGATTTTCACAATCTTTATGACAATTGGTGCAATGGAAACACATAAAGTATTATTTATGATCTTCGTCCTTATTGATTTCTTATTTATTGGTCTTTCATTAAGTACTTTAGGTGTTATGCCGCACGCAATGCATAATTTAGCAGCATATTCTGAACTTCTTATTTCATTATTATCTTTCTATGGTTCAGCAGCAGCAGTGTTAAACACACACTTCGGAAAAGTTGTTTTACCAGTAGGGAAGCCTTTTGGTATTTTTAAAAAGTAATAAAAAAAGCACAGATGATTGTATAGTCATCTGTGCTTTTTTTATTTATTCCTCTATTTGTGGGCTGTCTGAAAAATCCTGATTGGTGAGGACTCATTAAAGTTTCACTTTATTTGAAATAAGTAATGTGAAATGTAAATAAAAGTAGAAAAAAATCAATTGAAATTGATTATCATTATTAATATAATGAGAATGAGAATCATTTATTGTTAGAGGGGGATGCCAAAGTGGCAAAAATTTTAATAGCTTATGCAAGTATGTCAGGAAATACAGAGAGTATTGCTGATTTAATTAAAGTTAGTTTAGATGCTTTTGATCATGAAGTAGTATTGCAAGAGATGGAAGGCATGGATGCTGAAGAATTATTAGCTTATGATGGAATCATTTTAGGATCTTATACGTGGGGCGATGGTGAATTACCATTTGAAGCAGAAGATTTTCATGATGACTTAGAAAATATAGATTTAGCTGGGAAAAAGGTAGCGGTATTCGGATCAGGTGATACGGCGTATGAACTGTTTTGTGAAGCGGTAACGATATTTGAAGAACGTCTTGTGGAACGCGGTGCAGAGCTTGTACAAGAAGGGCTGAAAATTGAATTAGCTCCAGAAGATGAAGAGGATGTTGAAAAATGCAGTAATTTTGCAATTGCATTTGCTGAGAAGTTCTAAGAATGGGAGTGTCAACGTGGAGACAATGTTAAGTGCAACTGCTATTACAAAGTTAAGAGATGGAAAACTGTTGTTAGCTACTACATATAATGGCTTATTTGTTGAACAAGACGGAGAATGGAAACGAATTTTAAATGGTTTTCAAAAACGAATTAGGGATTTACATAGCGAAGATAATGTAGTTTATGGTGTAGGTGACGAAGGGATTTTTATTCGTAGTATGAATGGTGGAGAGAATTGGACAATTCAGCGTTTTCCAACAAAAGCAACGAGTTGGAATGTATGTAGCAATGTACAAGGAACTGTTGTTGCTCATGGAGAAAAAATGCTGTATCTTTCTAATAATTTCGGTTCGACATGGGAAACTATTCATCCGTTTCTTGAGTATGGCAGTGCGGCACCGTCTATTCGATCGTTATTTTTATATAAACATTACTTATTTATTGGTACGAAAATTCATGCTAAATATGGTGGTGTTTGGCTCTTTGATTTGAAGACACGTAAATTAAAGAGGATTAAAATTGCGATGAATCAAATGATCTCTGCGTTGACTTTACACAATTCTTATTTAGTAGCGGCAAGTGGATCGTGCAAGGGAGTTAGCGGGAATATTTCTTATTGTAAAATAGATGAAAGTATTGCAAGTGAAAAAATATATTGGCACACATGTCAAAGTGAGCAGAAAGCAAGTAGTTATTTAGACTTAAGTGTAGATCAACATATTTTATATACAACTTCAACGCAAAATAAGGCGGGTATTAGTAGTGTGTGCCGTGTGCTTCTTGAAGAAGGTATTGTTACAGTATGTGATTCGGTTAAAGGGCACGGATGGCGCATTGTTAATCAAAAAGATGGCTATGTAGTAGCCGGATCAGGTGAATTAAAAGCAATGCAGTGGGAACAAAAAATAATTTAAGAAAAAAACTTTACTTTTATTATATTGATATGATATAGTATATTTAAACCATTTTACTTTTAATAATATAGAGATTTAAATGAGCTGTAACTTCCGAGGAGGATAGCAATGTTAAATCTCCTCAGGGGTTGCAGTTTTTTAATATCTGGCTTATTATTGTAAGGTGGTTGAAAATGAATATGTACATATAGGTACATTGTAGGAGGATTTTTTTCATGCAAAACGGTAAAGTAAAATGGTTTAACTCAGAAAAAGGTTTCGGTTTCATCGAAGTTGAAGGCGGAGAAGACGTATTCGTTCATTTCTCAGCTATCCAAGGCGAAGGCTTCAAAACTTTAGAAGAAGGTCAAGAAGTTACTTTCGAAGTAGAACAAGGTAACCGTGGACCTCAAGCTACTAACGTAAACAAGAAGTAATTTTTGAAAAAAGAAGGGCTCGCCCTTCTTTTTTTTTGCATTTTTATAGATGTCCTCCTACTTACATATCATAACGAGACTGAATTTTCATTTATTTATTCGGAGTATTTTTGTATAAAGTACATGAATAAATAAATACTGAAAATAAAGTGTTTGTGTGAAAAGGAATTTAGAAAGAGGTAAATAAATTGAAAAACGCTACACATTTTATTGTGTTTGATATTGAGAGGAATTTCAGACCGTATAAATCAGAAGATCCGTCAGAAATAGTTGATATCGGAGCTGTAAAAATAGAAATAGGTACAATGAAGATAATTGAAGAATTTTCGGAGTTAGTAAAACCAAGTGCACGATTAACTCGTCATACAACAAAATTAACCGGTATTACGAAAAAAGATTTAATGGGTGTAGAAAAATTCCCTCAAATTATAGAGAAATTTATTCAGTTCATCGGCGAAGGTTCTATATTTGTTTCATGGGGAAAAGAAGATTATCGCTTTCTATCTCATGATTGTACATTATATGGTGTTGAATGCCCAAGTATAGAAAAAGAAAATAGAATTGATTTGCAAAAATTTGTTTTCCAAGCATATGAGGAATTGTTTGAACATACGCCAAGTTTACAATTTGCGGTAGAACAGCTCGCTTTAACGTGGGAAGGAAAACAGCACCGTGCTTTAGCAGATGCTGAAAATACAGCAAATATACTTCTTAAAGTGTGTAGCGAGAGAGATATTAATAAGCGATACAAAAGACATGGTGAACTTGAACTTGTAAAAAACGGAAAACTAACAGAAAAAGCGAAAAAAAAGATGCGAAAATGGGTGTTTAAAGAACTAAAGAAAAATACAGAACGCCCTTTTGAATGGAGTACATTTGAAAGTGGTGACACGTGGGAAAGTATAACGGAAAGATATTATATAAGTGAAAATACAGTAGAACTCCTGAAAAAACATTTTCGTACAGCAGTGAGAAAAGCGGAACGGCAGATTAGGTATTTGGCTGAGATGGAGGAGAATACAGAGGTTAAATGAATTGCTCCTCCATCTCTAACTACATACATGTAATAACAGCGTATTGATATTAAATAGGCATCAACTTGTTGTTGTGATTGTGCATTATAATTGCTTTGGGAGTGTTAAGACGTAATAAGAGTTTTAAACTGTATTAATAAAATAAAAATATATATAAAGAAAAGAGTGTAGCTTAATGGAAACAATCTTTAACATTTAAACTGTTTTAGTTTTTTGGATAATATTTACTACACAATTAGCATTAACTACACTTTCTTTCATAGTAAAGAAGAATTGGAAAAAACTTAATATCTCTTTAAGTTGTGGTGTATTAAAGTTTAAAATAGAAGAGTAAGATTGAGTTTTGTATAAGGGAGGTATGATAGTGGTAGACTTGGATATTAAAGATGTCACAGTAAAGATGGAATTAAACGGTGTCTTTTGGAATGAGGATCGGATTGCTGAAATGAAGGTGACTACAAAAGAAGAGCATTCTGTTATTCTTCGTCTAGTAGTTGATTTAGAAAGTAAAACTATTAGGGCGACGAGTGCGGAAATAGTGAATGGATTCTGCCCTCTGTGCAAACAGAAAAGGGACGAATGTAGTGAACTTAATGACTTGCAAAACAAAATGGAAATTTTAGAAGAAGCCTACGATTGGGTGAGAGAACATCCGGAATATCGTTTTCAATTATCTTTTTACGAGTACAATAAATTTGAGGTAGTAAAGTGAAATTTGCATTTTAACAACTTATAGAAGGACTTGGTCAACTAGAAATATTGAAGTAGATATTTCTAATGGAAATAAGCCTGTATAACAAGGAAGGGATATATTTGATTCTGCAACAAATGTCATCTTGCATCAAAAAAATTTAAAAATAAACATGTTTTATTATAAAGCAGAAAAATCGATTCTTAGTAGAATCGGTTTTTAATATAAATAAAAGAGCGCTTATTAAAAGCGCCCAGTAACAACAGTTATATGGAAGTATTTATCCCGTAAAAGCCCGATTGGTGAGGGCTAATAATTAGTGGGGGATGAACAAAACCCCACTGATTAAAGTTTCACTTTATTCAATACCGCTCGGATCAAACGAATACTGCTGCTTATTCTCAATCCGCTCAATCACATCTTGCAGCTCATCTGGCTTCAGAAACTCAATAGGAGAGAAGCCTTTTTCAAATGTAAGTGTGTCTGCTTCAATCATAAGTACATATCGATCATTTACCTTCGCAATATGTATTTGATCCCCAAAATCCGCAAGCAACGCCTTCACAGAGATATGATCGGCTTTTAGTTTTAATTCCACTTCAGGAGCATGCTCGACGATTTGAGCGGTTGCTTCCATTACTTCTTCGGTTGAAAATTGTTCCATAATTTCGCGTTTCGGACTGGCAGCCCATACTTCCATCGCTTGGTCGAATTGTTCGCGTTCTTCCGTACCTTCTTCAAATACATCTTCAATTTGGTCGTATACCATGTCCATTACTTGTGTTTTCATAATTTCAGGCATAGAGCGTTCATATTCGACGAATTTTAAGAAGTCTTCAAAGTAGCGGGCATGTGATGCTTGGTGTATTTTTAGTTCGCCTACTTCAACCATACCTTCTTCAGGCATGTACGGATATTGGATAGATTTCATATTCTTTGTTGTGATGGCCATTTCAACGTTACGAATCAGTGTTGACTCATCAGAAATAGAAGCAACCTTTGGTTCAAAGTCGCATTTCATTACGAATACGAATGGATCATCAAAGTATTTGCGTAGTTTTGCCTGAGCAATTAAAAATACACCACCACGTACAGCGCTTGTGTCAAGATATGTATAAACGAGAGGTTCGCTCATATCTTTAAAGTTTTCTTTTGTTTCTGCAAAGCGAATACGATTAAAAAGGTTGTAATGAGGGTTTGAATCAAGTTCGTGCCCTTCTTCTACAATAAAGCGACCAATTTTTGTTGGGGCTTGTTCTGTTTTTGCATGACGTTCTACTTTTCGCTTCGATATTTTTAATAACTCACCATTCAAAAATTCTTTTAAGGAACTATCTTCATATTCTTCAGCGTCTAAAGTTTGAAAATGTTTGTAGCGTTTATCAACTGCTTCACCTTTTCCTTCTACTTGTACAACATAAAAGGAAAGATAATTTATTTCAAAATCCATATTTATCACCTTGTTTCATTTCATTAACTCTTATCAGTATAGAGATGGAAAAAACTTTCGTCAATTTATATAAGGAAGGGGAAGCCCCTTCCTTTATATAATCTTTATTTTCTCGATTAAAATCCGTCTTCTAATGCTGCGAATGGAATGTTTAGTCTGTTTTCTACTGTGCGTAAACGTTGGTTTAAGCGGTTTAGTCTACGTGTATGGCGCTCAACTGTATTTTCTAGTTGACGAACTCTTTGTTCAAGCTCATTTACGCGTCTTTCTAATTGACGATTTCCAGTGCCAGGAAAAGAGATTGGAAGTTGGAATTGTCTATTTTGGTCATATGGATTCGTGTGCTCTGCTTGATCTATATAAGATTGATATTGTGTTTGTAAGTCATACTGTGGTTGTTGGTACGCATATTGATTATATGGATCATATGGATTGTAGGGATACATAATAACATCCTCCATTTCTTTAAAATAGGTTGAATTCACCATAATGTATGTGCAAAAGCGGAGTGGTGGCACGGCAAATACCTATTTATATTGACGGGATTTCTCTTTATCCCGCATTAACGGGCAGTAAGACCCCACTGATTAAAGTTTCACTTTATAAAAAATAGCTTGAGGGTTTTTGATTTGTATTTCTTTTGCTTAATGGTATATACTGGATAAAAGAGAGAGTTTACATAAAAGTTACAATTCTATCAAACTCAAACTTTTATGTAAATATGTATAGACATTTATAAAAGAAAAGAGTAATTTATATAGAGTGAAAAATAACTTGTAACATTTTATAAACATATTGTAAAATGATTGTAACAAAACATACATAAAAATGAAATAAATACATAATAGTGATGTTGGGGAAAGGGAGAGAGTATATTGTTCCGTAAAGTAAAGGGTATATTGGTTGGGGTGTTATGTGTAGCTATAATGAGTGGCTGTGGTGCAAAAGTAAGTGATGTTGCATTGGTAAGTGATATTGGTGGGCATACTGTAGAGGCTAAAGCAGAAGTGCAGGATACTATTAGTTTAGTTGATGGTCGAACTGGTACTGAAGTGAAAAAATTAGATTTATCTAGTTTAGGCTATTTTGAAGATGAAGCGAAATTTAAAAAGTCTGTAACAAAGGTTGTTGGTGAGGTTGGAAAAAGCGTCGACAAAAAAATGGTTCCTTCACGTATAGCACCTGATGGAAGTTGGCAAGAAGGAAAACCTTCTTATGAATTAATGGAAAAAGAATTAGTAGATAAATTGTTAAATGTTGGTATGTGGGATGCTACGTATCAGTTGCCGATCGTGGAGAAAAAACCAGTCGCAACATTAAGTGATGCGCAAGGAAATGGTACGGTAATTGGTAGATATGAAACGAACTTAGGTGGTTCAACAGGTGGCCGT
Source organism: Bacillus sp. GMs2/2 (assembly GCF_050172095.1). Lineage (NCBI taxonomy): Bacteria > Bacillati > Bacillota > Bacilli > Caryophanales > Bacillaceae > Bacillus > Bacillus sp. GMs2/2. The sequence continues at coordinate 2,160 of NZ_JBNLYE010000061.1, read as the reverse complement.
ATTGAGAATATTCGTTTGTCAGCAGCGAGCATAAATGGAGTTGTGTTAGCAAAAGGAGACCGTTTCTCTTTTAATTCATTAATCGGTGATACAACACCAGATAAAGGATATCAATTAGGGAAAGAAATAGTTGATGGTAAATTAGTAGATGGATATGGCGGTGGTGTTTGTCAAACATCTTCAACTTTATACAATGCAGCAGATCAAGCTGGCCTGAAAATGGTGGAGAGAACTACACATTCTAAAACGGTAGGTTATGTTCCACAAGGAAGAGATGCTACAATTGCATATCCATATTTAGATTTAGTATTTGAAAATACGAATGATGCACCTGTGAAGCTTTATATGGGCATTCAGGGTGGAAAGCTAGTTGCTGAAGTACATAAAATGAGATAAGAGTTATAAAGCCACCTTTTCTGAAATTTAGAAAAGGTGGCTTTTTTATTATGAAAATAAAAATGTATGTAAATTCTGACTTTTCTTATTTACATAGGATGATTTTAGTTGTATCCTTCATAGTAACGGTTATATGTAATGGAAAAATATAGGGATAAGGAGATGGAGTTATTCATGATACAAATTCATCCGAAAACACGTATTGGTCATGTTGAATTTAAAGTGAAAGACTTAGAGCGTCAAATTGCTTTTTATGAGAATGTTGTAGGATTAGAGGTAATTAAGCAAGAGGGGAATAAAGCATATTTATCTGGAAAAGGTGGAAAGAACGCGTTACTTGTTCTTGAAAAGTTAGAGGACGGGGTACTGCAAGAACCGCGTACGACTGGTATATATCATGTAGCCTTTTTAGTTCCGACTCGTGAAGCTTTTGCTTCTGCGCTATTTGGGGTTCTTCGTAATAAGAATGTAATTGACAGCCCGGATGAGCAAGAAGGGCGTTATACATATTCAAATGAAATTTTACCAATTTCAAGGTTTAATAGTGCAAGTGATCATACATATAGCGAAGCTTTTTATTTGCAAGATTTAGAGGGGAATGGTATTGAAATTTATGCAGACCGTCCGCGTGATCAATGGGGAGAAGGGTCAGGAGGAAGTACACCACTTGATTTAAAAGAATTGGCAACACTCGTTGATTATGAGTTTGATGGTTTGCCTGCTAATACTGTCGTTGGGCACGTACATTTACGAATAGCTGATGTAGAGAAATCACATGAATTTTATGTGGAAACAGTAGGTTTTGAAGTACAACAGCGTGAAGAGGATTGCTTATTTATTTCAGCAGGGGGATATCATCACCATATTGGTGCAAATACGTGGAACGGAGTAAACAATCCACACCCACCAGTATATGCAACTGGACTAAAGGTATATGCTATTGTACTACCGCATAAAGAAGCGTTAGACGATGTGAAAGAAAGATTAATAGAAAAACAACATGAAATAAATGAAACTACAAATGGGTTTGTGGTGGTAGATCCAAGTGGTATTACAGTGCAGTTTGAAATAGAAGCAGTGTAAAATAAGCGAGAAAGTGTATAATCACTTTCTCGCTTATTTGTGATCATTCATAGCTCAATCCAATATCTTCTTACTATATTCCCATCTTCCTCAGTGAAATCATCATCACGAAGCCCGCCGTTATGTAAAATCGTTTTTTCAGAAGCGGTATTCACTGCGTCGCAAACGACAAGTACTTTCGTGATGTCTAATTCCTTCGTTTTTTCTAATGATAATGCTAGTAATTTCGTAGCATAACCTTTTCTTCTTTCAGAAGGGCGAATACCATAACCGATATGACCGCCAGCGTTAAATAAATGTTTGGTTAAACTATGACGTATATTAACAGCTCCCACAATTTTATTTTCATCTGTAACAAGCCAATATGTAGAGTCTGGTACCCAATTTTTAGGGATATTTATTCCGTTATGCGCATCGAGAAGTTCTTGAACCATAGCTGGGAAGTTGGCAGGATTTTTTGAGATAACCCACGGAATCATTGTTTCACCGCTATCTTTCCATTCGTTATAGAAATCTAAGTATTCTTCTTGTAAATCAGTAGTAGGTGTGAGTAATGAGACGTTCATTGTTAGTAAGCTCCTTTATTTATATAGTTTTTATAAAAAATTACGATACAAAATGAAAGCGTTTTCTATAATTTCTCAACCTAATTTTATGTAATCCATCTTTGTTTTTTAAAAA
>NZ_JBNLYE010000060.1:0-20222 GCF_050172095.1 Bacillus sp. GMs2/2 | reverse complement strand
TAGTGCCAACAAAACGCGAATTTCGTACGTTAAGTAATTTTAATTTAAGAAATAGGCTATTCTAGGTTATGCCACAGGTGAATTTATTTAATACTTCTTGAGTATACAAATAAACAGTTCCTCTATTATTAAGAAATCGTTTATTTATTCTATTGCTTTTTTGTTAGATCAATACTTACTTTCTTCTATTTCATGAAAGTGGGTTTACTCTTGAATCTCTTCTGCTTGTACAGATTTTTGTTGTGTATTAATTAAGAATTGTCCCTTCCAATTTCCTTTATTGTTCCCAATGCTTTCGATGTTTATTTGCAATCTAAGATTTGAAGATTCGTCTTTATTAACAAAAGCAAATAAACCATCTGGTCTATCATATCCTGCGGACGGCATACTAATTTCTTTCCCATTTGAATCAACAAAAAGAAATGCTGGTTGACGTGTATCATTGTTAAAGAAAAGTAATCGATTTACAGATTTTTGAGATACATCCTGATCTGTATTATCTTTATAAACAGGTTCCCTAACTTGCACACCATTTTCTTTTCCATCCTCTAATAATTCTAATCCACTTGTATTAAATTCATATGGAATTAATGTTCCATTTTCTTTTTCAATCGTATAATGTCCAATTATTTTAGTACCATCAATAACTAGATTCCTCAAATGTATTGTAATTCCTTGATCAGTTATTTTTTGATTTAAAGGGATTACACCATCACCAGTTTTTAAGGCATTTCTAATTTTATCAGTAAAAAGTCCATTTAATTTTACATCTTGATTTTCTAAGACCGGTGTTAACACTTGTTTAGAATTTTCTTGTTTTATGCTTTCTTGTTTAGGTCTTTCTTGTTTAGGTCTTTCTTGTTTATAAGATGGTTCCGCTGCCTTTACATTTACAAGGGAAAAACCAGAAACTCCAACTAGAGCTGCTATTCCTAGGGCTGACCATCGATAAGATTTCTTATTAAAATTTTTAATCATAATAATTCTCCTCCTTATAGTGTTTTTATTTCTGCTTAAATTAGCTAAATTAGGAACTTGATAGAAAGTTGAATAATGTTCTAATAAAGTTAGTATAGTATGACCGTATGCAAGTTTTTCTTCTGAACCAATATAAGTAAGAGCATATGCATCACAGGCTATTTCTTGATCCTCGCGCATAGCATAATATGCATACCATATAATTGGATTAAACCAATTTACAATAACCAAACTATACATGAGCCAATTTATTTTTATATCTTTTCGTTTAAAGTGTGCCAATTCATGATAGAAAATATATCGAAGCTGATTTTCATCTAACTGCTGAATATGTTTGTTAGAAAGTAAAATTCTTGGAGTCTTTACTCCCAAAAGTGTTGGACTTGAAATTTTACCAGCTTGTATTAGTGGGATAGGTCGTTTAATCGACAATTTTTCTTTACAATTTTCAAAGATACGAATAACTTTTTCATCTGTTATATTAGGTTGTTTAGTAATGTAATGATTTAAATGTCTATTTAAAATAAACATAGTTGCAGTCAAACCGATTATCCCCAATAACCAAATACCTAAAAATATATCGTACATCGATACATCAAGGTGTACATCTTCTTTATTAGATACACTTTTCTTTTCATTAGATATATTTTCTTCTTTTATTTTGTTGTGTTCTAATAATTGTTCTTTAGGTTCAATTACTTCTTTTGTAGATTGTATAGATAAACGGGTATGCTCATGTTCTCTTGAAAGCATTGAAGAATATATGCTAAATGAACTATCAGGGGACCATGGGAAAATAAGCCGTATGATAAGGATTAACCATAGTGCATATTGCCATCTTGGTGTTAATTTATTTTTTAGTAACACTTTTATACATAAAATAAAACCCACTAATATACTTGCCATAATAGATGTTTCTATTACCCAGTCAAAAGCCATAGGCAGGTAGGTATTATGCAATAATGAATTCATTATTATCTATCCTTTTCTTTGCTTGGTTCATCTTTGTTCTCTAAAATTTGTTTTAATTCATGAATATCTTCCGTAGAAAGTTTTTCTTCTTTTATGAAATTTACAAGCAAAGGTTTTAATGCTGCACCATAGAAACGTTTTAAAAAAGATTTTGTTTCAATTTGTAAGTAGCTTTCTTGGGAAATTAGTGGTGTATACGTATAGACTTTTCCTTTTTCTTGGTGAGAAGAAATAGCATTTTTTTTGGAAAGTCTATTAATTAATGTTCGAATAGTCTTAGGACTCCAATCGCTTTTCTCTTCAAGTGCTTCAGTTATTTCATTTGCTGTAAGAGATGATGGTGTATTCCAAAGTACTTTCATGACTTCTAATTCAGCTTCTGATATTTTAGGTAAATAACTCATATAGTTTCTCCTTTCACTTAAATTTTTCTTTTACTTGTGTTTAATACAACCGCAGATAATTTAGCTAAATGTATCATATTAACCTCCTTCCCTGATTACAAGTGTAATCTTATTTTCGATATTACACTTGTAATCAAAGGAAATCAAGTGGAAATCGATAAAGGATTTATTTACCAACTTTTTCTGTAGGAATATTATTTATTCCTTATATATATAATATAAAACAAAAAGCATCTATTAACAGTATAAAATAATAAAGCCTAAGTTCGGTAAATGAACTTATATAAGTTAAGCCTTAAGGTTCTTCCCATAGACAGCAAAGGAAACTCATTAAATCATATAAAATAAGTAAATACGTTACCAAAAAGCATAACCAATAGTTTAAAAGCTCAATCGTAATAATATTATAGGAGCTGATATTCATTATGAAGTGTGTTGAGTTTGAAGCATTAAAAGCATATGGATCACGAACAGTTTATTTTTGCGAACATGAGATGAAACATAGTTGTTTGATTGCAATTCCTTCCTGGAATTGGAGTTTCTTAATGGATTACACGATTAATTTTAAAGATGAAAAGCCTATGCTAATGAAAGCATTGGAGAAGTATGTTTCTTATCACCTTACCGAGAATGTTGCAGATGTATTTTATGATTATGTGTTTAGTGAATTCAATTAAGATTTTCATAAGGGGGAACATAATGAACTTTAAAGGGGTTGTAAGTAGTTTTTTAGTAATGGGATTATTATTTTCGGGATGTTCAGCAATTCAAAATTCAAATCATGCAAAACAAACGAGTGGATCACAAGATATTGCACAAGTTATAGAGTTTCCATCAAATAAATAACCAGAAACAGCGACACATATTAAAGACGCGATTGCAAATGGAAAGACAGATATTTGTACAATTGATCGGAATGGAGCCGCTGAAAGAAGAAAACAATCTTTAGCAAATGTTCCAACGAAAAAAGGATATGATCGGGATGAGTACCCTATGGCCATGTGTGTTCGCCCATAAGGGCATATATTGAATTTGCTGATAGCAAAGCAACAGGTTAGATTGCGAAGACCTGTCATCACCCAACTTATCCGGAATGGAAACTGAACGGGGAGTGTAGCATGTTGGGAAAGCCATAAGTTGATGAGCTACCACGTCACGACTGAATGGCAAGATGAAACTTTGTAGATAAGGATGAAAGCTATACTGCTTGAATGATAGTCTGAACGATCAGAGCCATGATTATAACGGAAGGTAGTTACAAACGTTATACAGCCTTAGATGAAATCCATCTACATAGGGGATTTTATTAAAAGTAATCTCAGTTCTGCACATGCTGAGATTAATGCAATCCATAGGTTGAGTAATCCCAATAAGGGTTAAAGGGCGAACGTCACATCCGACACTACAAAACGCTATGTCAATATGTGTCTAAATGGGGATTACCTAAATTGGAACGCTCGTATGGGCTATAGTTGTTGAACTTGAAAATCCAACATGGTAACGGAATTCCCGTAGTAGTTTGAGGTAGGGAAAGCCTACTACATGGCGAAGGGGAATAGCTTGTCTTGTTTAATACCACACCGGAAGGAGCGAGAGGCTCATGAGAAATCCAGACGTAGTATTGAACAATCTAGTTTCCAAATCTAAAGAGGAAAATTACGTCTTTGACCATCTATATAGAAACCTATACAATCCAGAATTTTATCTGAAAGCATATGCAAATCTATATGCAACGCCAGGTAACATGACGGAAGGTTCGGACGGGAAAACAATTGATGGGTTCAATCTTAAAAGGATTGACTCGTTAATTGAATCACTCAAAAATGAAACGTACCAACCAAAACCATCACGAAGAGTTTATATTCCTAAAGCTAATGGTAAAAAACGCCCACTAGGGATACCTTCTTTCGACGATAAGTTACTGCAAGAAGTTATACGCATGATTTTAGAAGCGATTTATGAAGGAACATTCCTAAAGACCTCTCATGGTTTTCGACCTGAACACAGTTGTCATACGGCATTGGAACAAATAAGAGGAACTTTCCCAGGTGTAAGGTGGTTCATAGAGGGGGGCATTGAAGCCTTCTTCGATAACATTGACCACCATGTCCTAATTAACATTTTGAAAAGGCGCATAGACGATGCGAAATTTATTAGGTTAGTATGGAAGTTCCTCCGAACAGGCTTTATTGATGATTGGAAATTTCATAAAACGTATAGTGGAACGCCGCAAGGTGGGATTATCAGTCCGCTATTATCAAATATTTATCTTAATGAACTAGACGTTTATATGGAAGAATACATCAATAGTTTCAATAAAGGAATTAAAAGAGAAAAAACCAACGCTACAAGATATCTAGAAACTAAAACGTACAGAATGAGAAAAAGAATGAGAGAAGTCTGGGCAGAACTACCACAAAAAGATAAAGATGAAGACTTAAAACAGTACAAAGAATTGAGAAATCAACTACTGAACACACAATGTACAAACCCTATGGACAGTAACTTCAAGAGACTCAGATACACGAGGTACGCCGACGATTTCCTAATAGGTATTATCGGAAGTAAAAAAGATTGCCTAACACTAAAAGAGGATATTACCATATTTCTCAAAAATAAGCTAAAGCTTGATTTATCACAAGAAAAGACGCTTATTACAAGCAGTGCAAAAAAGGCAAGGTTCTTGGGTTATGACATAACGGTTACGAGAAACACAAGTCTCGGTACTGATGGAAATGGTGTTACTAAACGAACTCGAAATTTTATCTGTAAACTTTACGCCCCGCAAGATAAGTGGGTACAGAAGTTAAAGGAATATGGAGCACTAAAAATTACTTCAGATGGCAAATGGAAGTCTACTCATAGAACATATCTGAAAGACCTTGACGACATAGAAATTATCAACACATTTAACTCTGAGATACGAGGTTTGTACAATTATTACAAACTAGCGCATAATGTTGCCAATCTACACAAATTTCATCATTTTATGAAGTTTAGCTTCGTGAAAACATTAGGAGCGAAATACAAAAAGTCTGTATCAAAAATATTCTCCGAATATAGTATTAATGGGGAATTATGTGTTAAATACAAAACGAAAAAAGGTCAAAAGGTGATGTACTTCTATAGAGACGGTTTCAGAAGAGTGAAAAGTCCAATATTCATACATGATGCGGATTCTTTCCCAAATACTTTGAAATTTGGAGGTACAACTAGTCTTATTGATAGGCTAAAAGCTACTAAATGCGAGTACTGTGGCAAAGAATCAACTGAACTGGAGATGCATCATGTTCGAAAACTCAAAGACTTAAAGAGTAAAAAGAAATTGGAATACTTTATGATTGCAAGAAGGAGGATAAATAATAAAATAAGCCATTATCAATGTGATAAATGGCTTCGGAATGATATTAGGATTTATCGTGGGGAACCTAGGAATTCCCTTCAATTCTTCTACAAATATTATAGCAAAAGTATTGTGGAGGGAAAATATTTATGAAAGCAATTGATAACTACATGACACCCAGTGAAGCCGCATTCTATTGGAAGATACCAGATTCAACTTTAAGGAACAAGTTACAAGAGGGAATTTCTAAAAAAGCGGATCAAGAAAGAGAAGTTATGATTCAACAGGGATTAATCAAATGCTTTATTAAGCCAAATGGAAAGAGAAAAGAATGGATTATTACTTCTGAAGCAATGATAAATTGGTTTGGAGAACGAAAAAACTAATATTTTAAAAGAAAGATGTTCCCTAGCCTGCCAGCTCAAAAAACATCTTTCTCTAATACAGAATCATAATTTAAGAAAGGAAGAATGGCTATGAAGCAAATCCTTATTAAAATTACGTCTGGTGAGCCTATTTTAACACAACCTCACCTTAAATTTAAATTCCTCAAAAAATTTTACCTTTTCATTTCAGAAAATTACAAAAAGTTAAATTGTTATTTTGGTATTGAAGAAAATGTTTCCAATCAGATTTGGTTTTATGGTTTCTTTGCAACCTCCATTTTTATGATGCTTTTCACTTACTTAATTTCGGGTATCCTATATGGATTTTAGAGGGAAGCCATATGGAAGAAAGGTTGTTTTTAAAACAATTCCTCTAGAAAGGAGATACAACATTGATTCAATCAATAAAGAATACCATGCTATTTGTTGGTTTGATCTTAATTAGTGCGTTGATTGCTGTCAGCTTAATGAATTAGTCCTTTTGAAAAGAAAGGAGCAATCACATGGAAGATTACAAATGTAGAGCATGCGAGGAGATTGCCGCGGAAGGATTTGCGTTAGGAAGAATATGTTATTACTGCATTGAAGAAGTTGTAATTTACATGAAAAAACAGATAGAAAACAAAGAAAATTCTTGTGCGCATGGAGATAATCAAACAATCGAAATCAAGGGAACAGATGAATCTATAACGGTTTGTCATGAGTGTGGAGAAGAATTATAAAAGGGAGATAAGAAAATGAAAATCGGTGTATCTGTATGGAGAGTTCTTTGCAAAGAAACAAAGTTGAAATTGCTTCAAAATGCTATGCAGGAGAGTAAAAGCCGCTTTACAAAACAATCCCTTTCCATGGCTATAAAGCAACAGAAAGGGGAAGTGTGATGAGTGATCGTATTGGTGAAGGGCACAAGGAATAAGATGCCTTCAAAAATATTTTAGCATGTTCATTTAAGAAATAAAGGGGGAATTTAATGTGATGAAAACAGTTCAATTGTTGAAAAGTGAAGAATTTGAAATAGGTACAACAGATAAAAATGGGCACAAATTAAGACAGTCTGATTTTGTTGTTACACAAGATAATTTTGAAGGTATTAGTATTTATCAAATCCTATACAATAGTATTGCGAAAGAGTTTGTGGCCATGAGTGATTCTAATTGGTGGATACCGTATCATGATTTATCTGTTGCAACAGAAAGGCTAGATTATGTCATTGCAAAAGAGTTTTTGAGGCTAGAAACATGCGGTACATATTGGGGGAAGAATCGTACACCATTTATTAGAATGCCGATTGAATATTTCAATCCTGTTGAGGAATCCACTTTTATTCTAGAAAAATTAGGGTGGCAATATGACGATCTATTGAGCATAAAAGAAAATGGATGCTGGTACCTAACAGTGAACAAGAAAATATATAGTGAAAAACGTCTAGGGATAGCCGCCTGTTTAGCCGCTGTTGATACTGTAAGAAACAATAAGTAGGAATTTGATTTTAAGGGAGAAATACAAATTTAAATTATAAATAGGGGGAATTAAAATGTTACATGCAGTTATGCAAGAGCAACAGTATTGGAAAGGTCAAAAGCAGAAGTTTCGAAAAGAAAATAAAAAATTATTGATTTCTTTAGAACCACATTTATATGAAAGATTGGAAGAATTAGCACTTTATAATGAAAGCTTAGATCAAATCGCTTTAGAGTTAGTAACAGAAGGGTTAGACTATATTTATATGGAGGATGTACCTGTTCAGCAGTCTCATGCATTTCAGCATTTTATCGAATTTGAATTAACACCATTTCAACATAAGCTCTTACAACAATTAGCAATCAAACGAGGATATTCAACTAGAAAAATGGCATATACAATATTGCGTTTTATGCTCTGAACAAAGTAAAAGAATCCAACTATAAAAGAAGGATTCTCTCACCAGGTATTCGTTGGCAAATGACTTCACCAGGGAATTGAGTCTGGATCACTCAATTCCTTTTTTATGTTATAAAAAAGAATGTAATTTGTCAAAAAGCATTTGTTATAGAATAACAAATGATTTTTGTTGAACTTGAATTGAACACTTTCAGAAAGTATTTATATTGTTTGCCTTTTTCTCTTGTAAAATTGTACCCTCACTCAATAATTTTAACATAAAATATAGAAAATGTAGCGTTTTAATATTAAAAAACCTATTGGTTTTATATGGATTATTTCTTTATAATAAGGAAAGGTAGTTCCCGAATTTAGATAGGCCCTCATGCGAGAAAAGCAAGAGAGCCTATCTACATAAAAAGGTTGAATATTTGCCAACCTTTTTAGTGTAAGGGGTTTAATAACAGCTTATTGCTACAACTCACTTTTATTTCAAAACAATTAATCGGGAAATTCAATCTAACATTTTTTCTCAATATGGTTTTTCATATTTTTGAATTATAATATAATTAATTCTTTTTATTTCTATATCTGTCTCTTATCTTCCTGTTGTGAATCCTTATGATAAGGATTCTTTTTTTGTTGTAATTTTGTAATCTAATTTATATCTTTCCATTGCTTTATAGACTAAGAGGTCCAATTTTTGACTAACACTAATTACTTTTTGATGTCTAAAACCATATGTTTTTACAAGATAGCTCAATTCTTTTTTTTGATCTTCTATTATGTCATGTAGTAATCTCATTTCCACTTTTTCTTTTAAGCTCCTTTATACATAGAATCTCGAAAAAATTGTACCAAAAAAATTGCAAACAAAAAACAAGGCTGAAATCAGCCTTGCCCTAAAGGAAAAAACCTAACTCTTATATCTAAGAGTACATTATGTATGAGAATTTTTGAAGTGAGATACATTAACGAAAGGATAAAAATGTTATAATTGTAAGATTTTATTTTTATAAAGAAACAGTCGAAATTGCTTGCTTATAAAGCAACTGTTGCTTTCCATTGCTTAAAACTAGTACCGAAAATTTATCAACAGCGATAATTTTCCCAGGTACTCTGACACCATTTATTAGAAAAATCATTACTTCTTTCTTCTCTTCTACTAACTTCTCATAAAATTTTTCTTGTGTATGCATCATTTAGATGGTTGCAACTCCTCTCCTTTTTTGGAACTGTTCATAGCTTCTAAGAATACATATTCTTTTACTGTTAGTTCAACTGTTGGACAATATTCAACTTTTGATAATTCATGAAATAAAGAAAGGTTTTTGTGTAGTTTTTGAATCATTTCATCTAAGGTGATTTCTCCTACACCATATTGGATAACAGGATTTAAAAATACGTCTATATCTACTAAACTTGGTTCAATTAAGGAAACAATCTCTTGAATCTTTGGTAAAACAATTGTTTCATAACGTTGTTTGAATAGTTCTAAGTCCTCTGGTGCGGGTTCATTCTCACATAGCTTTTTGAAAGATATTACACGAATGTCATTTCGTAATGAATCAATACGCTCTTCATAAAAAGCTTTGTCAAATCCTTCTTTGTCAGCAACATCATAATGAAGTTCTGTTTGTGATCTACGCTTCTTTTTATAAGAATCCATGAGGATTTTTTCTTTTGCATTAAACATCATGATAAAAATAGTACGCTCTAAATTCATGACTTGGTTTGCTATGCTTAATGTTTCATCTAATACTTTTGCGCGTTCTTCTTCACTTAACTTTTTTATAGAGGATGGAACAAGGTTTTTGATATTCTCAAACGACTCGGAATTAATAATGTGTTGAAGAGAAAATTGAGCAACCTCTGGTAAACAAGGATCAGTTGTTTTGTCTAAGAGTAACAAATCTTTAATCGTTCGCACTGTATTTTTGATCTCTTTTTGAGCTTGTCGAACTTTTTCTATGCTTCTTTCTAAGTATTCTGGTTGTTTAAGACGATTGAAAATGTATTCTCTTCTTTCTTCAAAATGTTGCTGTAAAAGTGACATAGTTGTTTCCCCTCTCTAAGTGTCTTACGGTTTTAAAATCCTTCTCATGGATGCAAAAGGAACAGTATAATTATAACATTTTATACTTTGATACGATTTTAAAATTCTTATATTTCGGAAATTTTGAGAAGACGCTTCTTTTTCTTGTTGTACTTGCACAAGTTTCATACTGTCAGCATATAGCTAATAGCGTAAAGCACGCTGATAGCTAATGATTAAAAATGTGGCCCAAAAGGGTCATTTTTTTATGGGAAAAATGATATTACCGCTCATATCGATTAAATAAAAAAGTAGAGAATTTTTTTGTATAAAAAGGTGAATAACGTACAAACAGAAAGGAATACGTTTTAGTAATACCGATATTATCGGTCACATCGGGGAGGGTGAACAGAATGGAAAGATCAAAGTTTAGTAAACCAGTAGCATTTAATAAGAAGAATGAAAAGGATCGGATCATGTTACAGCATGTAAAGCGTAAAAATTTTTCGGGTTATGTAAAGAAATTGATCTGGAACGATATACCCGATAAACATAAAAAAGTACCATGCGAAGAGGATAGAAAACAAGTACCTCCACCAATTCGACAAGACGAACAGAGTGTAACAGGAAAGAAGAAATTAAGTGCCGCGGCACGTATTGAACAAATTAAGGCGCAAACAAAAAGACAGGAGCCTTCAAAAAGCTCACTGCCTGTATTTTTACCCAACAAAAACATTAACAAGTGATCCAATAATCGCGCCTACAGCGACAGCAATTGCAACATGCATATCGTTAGACCTCCTACTTTTCATTTATAAGTAGTATGTGTAGTTCTTTTAAAATTATACGAGGGGTGTTGCATCATGACTAAGACAGAAACGATTTCTTTTCGCTCTTTTATGGACCAAAGTTATAAAAAGAAAGCACATAAAGAAACAAATAGTAAGAACGTACTTAAAAAGGTTTTTACCGCTACAGGAAGTTCATTAATATTAATACTTCCAAAGGTAACATTTGCCGCGGGAGTTAACGGGACGTTTGGCAATGTTCATAGTGCCATTATGAACGGATTTGATGCGGGCGTAGTTTTAGTTATTATCTTTTCGGGCGCGGCCTGGGCATTGGGGCACCGTACAAAGGCAATAGAAATTTTAATTGGTGCATGTTGTGGGTATATCTTGGCTAGACATGCGGTTGACATAAGAGACTTTTTAAAGGGAATTTAAAAGGAGGGGTCCTTGTGAAATTCATTTTAGAAGGTGGAAAAATGATTGCGGCTAATACAGCTGGGTATATTGGAGAAAAGGCAAAAGAGGGTTCTTTTTTAGATCAATTAAATAATTTTAGTGATGCTATTGTAGGGAAGGAAATGGAATGGATTTTCAAGCCAGTTGGTGAATTTATGGTTGATATAGTAAGCGAATTAGGTCATTGGTTTATTCTAAATTTGCCCGATATTATGGGATATGGTGCATTGGTGACAGCTGGATTTATCATGATAGGTTCAATGACAAACAAAGGCGGAATGATGAAGCCGCTTGCCTATTTTGCAGGTGGACTTATCTTAGCAATATGTATATTAGGAGGGGCCTAAAAATGATACAGGGAGAAGGCTTTATTATATGCGATAAAGAAAATACAAACCTTCCTGTTTTGGCACAAAATGAATATTTGCCAGTATTATATGAACCTAAGAAAATAAAAAAATCCTGGTTTAAAAGAAAAGAGATATATTCTTTAAAACAATATTTACAAGTAGAAAAAAACAAAATGGTTGTATATCGGATTATTCCTCATGCGGATGTATCTAATAATACAAAGCGTTTATGGCGGGCGATCCATAAGATGTATGAAATGTACGAAAGTATGGGAAGTCGTATAGAAAGAAAAGGGATTACATTTCATTATCGTGAAAAGGACTATTTCTGGTTTGATGTTGTTTTCAAACAGGAAAAGGGCCAGAAGAAAATTGAATTTTATGTAGCAACTAGCGAATATCAAGCATTAAAGCTTAAAAGAAAACTAGAGAACAAAATGAGTGTGACAATTAAGGAAGCGGAAATATCAGATTTGCAAATTTCTAATGAAAATACAATCGTACAAGAAATGCGATATTTGAAACATGACATCTTTTCCTTAAATACAAATAGCAACGATACAAAAACGCCTATTGGTAATATTTTAAGTGTTATTGATGAACTAAGTTATGATGGAGATATTTGCCGATTGAGTATTTGTAATGAAGCGGAAAACCGTCAGAAATGGGTGAAAAACGCTTTCTGGGCCATTGAAAAGTTAAAGAAGGGGAAACCACCCCAACGGGTTAATATGAGCGGCAAACGACTTGTAACAGGGGCTAAAATTGGTGTTGCGGCTGTTATTAATGAAATAAATGATTTATTAACTGATACATTCCAGGCGTTCTCGAACGCTTTTTTTAAATCAGATAAAAAATTTAGCAAAGAGCACATCATTAAAAAGGCACATACAACCGCTGATGAAGTTGGAACAAATCGTGTGAGTTATGACAAAGGAAATCAGCCTGTTTTTAAAACGCGTATACGGGTGGCCTCACATTCCCATGATCGGTTAACCAGGGAGACAATGGGGGAAACCTTAGCGCTTTCTATGATGGATTTATCAGAAACGAATGAACTACATGGCGTAAAAATAAGAATGAGAAAACGCCAAACAGAAATATTACAGGAATTAAATACATTCGAACTATCAAGCAAGACAAAGTTTGATCCGAATGTAAATTTGATGAGTACCGATGAAATGAGCAAATTAGCTTTGCAAATGCCTGTAAAAGAGTTGCAACGAAAATATGCGGATGCATTGAGTGTAAAAAAGAAAGTTGAAATTGAGATACCAGCGATTATGCGGGATGAGAAGGGAATATTTTTAGGACATTCGGAATTGAAAGACCAAAAAATATCAATCTATATGCCAATAGATAATCCAGATAATTTTTATAGAGGTTACGTCTTTATAGGAGGACAGGGGGCTGGTAAAGATACAGCAATTAAGAATTTTGTTATTGAGGGAAATACAAAACATAAGATTAGTTTTATCATACCAGATGCAATTGTAGAAGAAGGTGGGCGGGGTATGGCAGACGGGATTCGTGATGCATTACCACCAGAAAACATTATTGATCTGGATTTAAACGACAGTGATTATATCCCACCTTTAGATTTAACAGAAGTAATTACAAAGCTAGGGCGGAACGGTGCTTCAAGATTTGCGGATGAAATGATTGATTTCATGCAAATTGAAGGATTAAGCCGAAGTGAAAAATATTTAACGGATGCGGCCAAAGCAAGTAAAGGAAGCCTATTTAATATTAAACGTATTATAGAAGATGAGGACTTTCGGGTAAATCGCATTCAAGAATTAGTGAATGAAGGGAATTTGCGTCTTGCAAATGAGCTGATACAGTGGGGAGATAATGAACAATTAGGGAATAAGTGTGATCCCATCATAACCAGATTAAACCGCTTTTTTGGGAATGAAAGATTGTATGATATCTTTGCACAAGACCCATTGAAAGAACTTGATTTTGGTAAATGGATGCAAGAAGGAAAAGTTATTATTTTAAGGGTTCCAAATGCTAGGGGATTGGGGGAACATGCAGTAAAAACCCTGGTTCACTGGATCACACTAAAAACCTTCATGACCAGGTTATTAATGACTAAAAAAGAGCAAGAAAATGGGGCGTTTATCATTTTTAATGAACCCGAACAATATGAAAGTGAAGGATTAACTAAATTGATGGGTAGAGTGGGTACAGAGGGCAGAAAAGAGCGACTAGGAAGCATCTATGCATTTCACCATTGGAACAAATTGAAACCGTCATTACAAGAGAATTTACAAGGTGGCGGCGTACAGCAATTCCTATTTATGAACGATCATACAAAGACATTTGAATTATCTAAGTATCGATTTGAGGATACAATTTCACTAGAACAAGCATATAAAATACCAGCACATCACGCGATTATCAGTGTAAGAGCTGGGGGAGAAATGCAACCATCGTTCATTTGTAAAATGGCGCCACCGGTTAAACCAAAATATGATAATAGCTTTCTAACAAAAAGGCATTCTCGCATGTATGGCCGATCCTGGATCGATTTACAAAAACAGTACGGATAAAGTGTAGGCACAAGAGCAATGGTTCTTGTGCCTATTTACATTTTCCAAAAATCATGTGGTTGTGCGTAGGGGTCTATTTTTCTAATAACTTTCAAGAGTTTTTTCATTACAAGGGGTGTTGGAATATACGTTTTGTCACGACAAGCCTTTGTCATTGTTGGTAAAGAAATACCCGCAGTACGTGCGATTTTTTGTTGTTCTATTCCATGACGATCCAGCCATTTTTTTAATATGGTTTTATTATCTTTGAAAAACACTTTTCATCTCTCCTAAACTTGTATAATTTGGTTACAAGTTTGGACAGATTTTTTAGAATCTATTCTATAGAGTTTAATATTTTTTTAAATATGGGGAGAAAGTAGAATTTTTATGAAACAATCCAACGAACGATTCTGTTAATTTTTAACTAGTAATCTGGTATACATATAATGCAAAGATTTGACTTACGCATCATACAACAAATCTTTGCAAGGCGGCTTCCGAAAACATTTTGACATTTACATGCAAGAAAATATAAAAAAAGATTTAATTTGCAAACAGCAAATTAGAATTTAGTTTTGAAGAAAAATAATTTGTTTCGATGAAACAAAAATGAAGACGCATGATGAAATTATCATACGTCTTCATTTTTTGAAAAGAGCTTAGACCAGAATCCTTGTTTTTCTTTTGGAGCACTAAGAACTTGTTTACTTTCTTTTAGCTCTACATGTAATTGTTCAATTTGTTTGGATTGTTCCTGTAATAGTTTTTTTTGCTCAATCATTTCATCTGAAATGATACCTAAAATTTGCTTTAACTCACTATTTTCTTGTGTTAAACCCTGTAAGACGCTCATTACATTTTCATAACGCGTTATATGATGTTCATTTTCGTCTGTGACGGGGGGCGTAATGGGCGCTAAATTATTAGGAGGATTCATTGATATAATAGCATTTGCGGCATCATCTAGCGTCATAGACTTATTTTTACTTAATTCTTGTATTTTTCTTAGAATTATAACGTCCTTGTCAAAAAAACCGCGTTGGTCATGGTCGTTACGGTGGAAGTTATAGCCGCGGTCTTCTAATAAACGGGCATACTTACGTATAGTTCCATCTTTAACTCCTAATAATTCAGCAACTTCGCGGGTCCAGTAAACATTTTGTATATCTGTTACGGCGTCATGTGACACGTCACATACACCTCCTTTTTGGATAATATTATACACTTTTTAATAGAATCCTTGTGTATTTAATAAAAAAAGAGTCGCTCTTATAAAAGAACAACTCTTTTTGATTGCATTATGCATATGGATCATCTTCTAGATCATTCAGTTTATTCCATGAGGTATTTTCTTCTTCATCATTGGATTCCCCAGGATTCGTTATCTCTTGACTTGTTTCGATATGAGTTTGATCCGAAACAGGTGTATGAACAGTTTTTGAGCCTTCATCGTGTCTAATTGGTAAAGTTTGTGTTTCGTTATCCAGTGCAAATGTATATTTACGTGGTAAAATTTCCGCTACATCTACATTACCAATTTGTTTATGAAGTTGTTGTGCCGCATACAAAAAGAACATTGTAAGATCACTTTGTTTGTTAATAAAATCGATCATGTCTGGTGAAATATCTTTCTTAATATAGACATTTGCTCTATCACCAGCTTTGTATATTTTACGAGCCATTATTTTTCACCGACAGGAGCAAGCGCTTTTTCTTTTAATTCTTCAAATCTTGGAGAGCATGTGTACACAAGTAATCCGCGTGCATTTACGAAAAGTGGGTCTTTTAAGAAAATAACATTTGTTAAACGTCCTTTTTGCTCTAAAATTTGCTGTAGGCTTTCTTTTACGATTGCGGCACCGCCACCATAAATGAATACATACGGATCATCTTTCATATCATCAATTTTATTAATAATATCAGTTGCAATTCGATTTGCTAAACCTAATAATGCGCCACGTGATGCCTCTTTTAAACGAATATGACGAGGATGTTCTGAATCAAGATAAATTGCATTAAATTCAGCAATACTGTCTATTGTCTTTTGTTTATTATTTAAGTTCCAAACCTTGATAATATCAAGTAAAGTTTCTTTCACTCCATATGGTAAACCACGACTCATTTTATGTTTAAAACTAACACCATGAGAAACAACTTCTTCTGTCGTACCAGCGCCAATATCGAAAGATAATATTGTTTTGTCAACAAAGTCTATTTCTGTAGTTTTGCCTTCTGTAGCTTCTACTTTTCTTTTGATGGTTTTACCTTTTTCATCATAAACGATTCCCCATGAACCCGCCGCACCTTCTGGTAAACACTTGCAAAATTCAATTTGGATGTTAACTACTACTTCACGTCCGCTTGGGTGATGGAATTTTACCGTATGATGATTCATATAACGTTCTACAAATTCTTGTGCTGTTTGAGGCGTAATTGTTGCGACAGGTAATGCAACAGAAAGATCATAAGTAACATCAATTTTATCTTTATTTGGTTGTTTTTTCATAGCTGTAATTGCTAAACCAGCTAATGTAACAAGCAGCACAAGATCATCTTTCGATTTATCCGATTTCTTTTCCATTTCAATACCTTTAATGTTTTCATCAATCACTTTTTGACCAATAATGTAACGCATATTGTTTGTTTTTAAGGTAGGTGATGAAATTGTAACATCAATGTTGTTTTCTAAATCTTCAACAGAAATATCCTCATCACTCAAAATGTTTGTTGCTTCTCCAATGTGATGTGAATAAATACTTGGTATGAATAAAGGATCAAGACCTAATACATTTAACTTTAAACCACTGTTTCCCGCATCCGCACCAGCTTTAAGAATTGCCATATATAAAAACCTCCTAAAGATTATTTTTTATCGATTAACTTAATTCCATTATATGCTAAACTCTTTTAAAAAGTCAATACAATTACACACGAATTAATACAATTTAATACAAGTCAACACAAAATTATTAGTGAAAATCTATAAAAATCATTAAAATACAAGTGTTTTTCGTATTGATTCGTATTTACTTGTATTCATTTGTATTGACTTTTATTGATTTTTACATAATTTAATTGTTTTTAGATCGTGGGGCCGACTGTCTTTTTGAAATAATCCACCTGTTACCTATTTTTTTTGCTTTTACTTCTCCCGCGGCACATAAATTTTTAATTGTTCCTGGTGGCATATCCCACTTTTCGGCGGCTTCTTCAACGCCCATGACTTCTTCTAATGGGTCGCTATCATCATTATTGTAATTAATCACTAATAAACGTAATGTTTCGCCAGGGGCACTTGTTTTTTTTAGAAATTGCTCCCAGATATCGTCTGGAAGCCTAAATTTTCTTTGCATAAAATCCCTTCCTTTCAATTTCGCAATGATATTGCTTTGCAAGCTGATCCGCATATTTTAAAGCCAGGTGACGCTCTCTACCTGTAAACATTTTTTCATGTTTGTAAAAACCGTACACCCGTTCATTTTCTATATAATCTGTACTGACGTTTGGTCGCATTTCTAGTTGTACATGGTATTTCACATGATTTGTAGAATAATCTCTTCTTCTAACAAGTGTCACAACGCTTTTAAATTCAGTATTTACAACAGTTTGAGCGTGATCGTAGATATCCATTTGATAATTTTTAAGCTGTTTTATAATTTCTTCTAATCTTTCTATGTCCCGATCCACCATATCACTATAACTCTTTAATCTTTTCATATCATAGATGTGCTTGAATTTTTCACAATTTGAATTTATATACATGTGGGCATCTCCTTTTTTTAGAAAGATAAGAGGGGAAAACCCCTCTTATGCTTCAAGTTTCGGCTTGTTTTTCTTAATTCGCTTTACCTCGTGCATTGATCTGATTTCATCGAGTGAGAAGTCTTTGTTATGAAACTTCTTGTACTCTCCTTCATACCAATACCAAGCTTTTTTCTTAGATGCCCATTTAAATCCAAGTTGTTTTAATTCAGTTTTCAATGAGTAGGTGTTGCCTGTGATCCAAATCCAGGTCCCAATGATCTCAATTTCAATATCGTATTTTATAAGTTTGTCTATGATGTTTTGGTATGCTCCATTGTTTTGCTTTCCAGAGTTACTATGTAGCTGTTCAAAAAGTCTGTCATACTCTTTCTTTAATGCGATAAAGTCTTCATGTTTTCCGCCTAAGTCTGGGTGATGTTTTTTTGCTAGTTTCTTATATTGCTTTTTTAGTTCTTCGATGGAAGTGACACTTTGAAAAAACTTCATGGTCAACAGCTCCTTTTTAATATTTGAATGCGCTAGCGCATTTCTTAATTATATTTTATCATGCGCTAGCGCACGAAACAAGATTTTTTTTACTTATTTAGGATTTTTTAGAAGTTTTTTCGAGGGTTAAAAAATAGCATGAAAAAAGCCCTAGTTTTGCTTACAACAGGGCTTTTTTCATGCTTATATAAACTCTTTTTATTGCTGTTTATTCCAGAATTGAACGTATCTATGCAGGGCCTCAACGCTTTTTAATCCTAAAAACGCTTTAATCTCAATGGGTTTCATGCCATTCTGTAGCGCATTTAATATAAAACGGTTCCGTAACATAGTAGGCGTTATATGGATTTCAGCGCGTTTCGCTTCTTTCTGTAACATGCGTTGTACAGCGATTCTAGTTAAAGCGGCGGGTTGATCTTTTTCATAGTCCCATCGGAATGTTTGCGGGCCGAAATCAAATGCCACAAAAAAGGGATCGTCCGTTTGTTGGCGCGGTCTTACAAGGTTAGGAATCTTGTTGTAATAAGATAAGACAAGATTTATATGCTCTTTTGAAAGGGTAATAGATCGTTTGTGGGCGTGTAAACCTCCTGGGGTAATGGTATTTGTCCCAAAGTGTACATCATGCATAGAAATCGTGAGTATGTCCTGGATGGATAGTCCATAATCTAACATGAAATGAGTCAATAAAAGGTTACGTTCTAGAATAAACGTTCTTCCTGACGCCTGGTAGTCAGTTAATCCGTTATAACTACGCATGACGCGGAACAGCTTTTTAATTTCTTTGTCCGATGCAAAGTGTTTAGAAGTCAGTCCAGGAGGGGAGACATCACTTTTTAAATCCTGGGCCGCACCATGAAATTGTAAAAAGTTAATCAGAATGCCTCGTACACGCTTGATATTAGAAATTGACGCTCCACGTTCCTTTTTAAGCGTTTTTAAGTATCCGTCCAATACATTTGTATCAAAAGAATTAAAAAACGATTCTGGAGGCAATTTGACATGTTTCTGAATCCATGATGTAAAAAATGAGAGATCGTAGCGGTATTGTTTAACGGTGGAAGATTTACGGCCATGTTTTAACAGATCAGCAAGGAAAACATCAACAGAAAGTTCCCAAGTCATGTTTATATACTCCTTTGTCTTAAAAATTGTGTACCGCAATTATATACGAGAACCATACAAACAAGCAATAGGGGATTCTAGGTCGAGGTGTTTTCTTTTTGGTTTGGTGGGATTCCAGGGCCAGGACATTGCGGGGCTATGCGGAGACATATGGGCGTGGCAAGACATGGCTTGGTGTTGTGATATAGGTGGATATGTAGATGTGTTGGACTGTGTGGAAGGCGAATGATGGGCCGATGTTGAGCGAGGACGATATGCGAGGAATGGGAATGGCCGCCGCCCCGCCTACGTAGTTTTATAAAAATCTGCCTGTCAACGGAATCTGATTCATAGCTGAATCAAGATACCCTTAACAGGAGAGCTTCGTTTTTCTTTTTCTCTATGTAAGTAGAATAAAGCTAGTGTTTATGTACATCAACCTCAATTTTTACTTATGCCGAAACGATGCCGCTTTTCATCATGTATACATGACATAGACATCATATTGGCATTACTTTGGCATAACATAGACATCAGTATTTTTACTGTATATTTAGATAGAATTAGAAATGATAATGGATAAATGACTATCATGATATGTAGGAAAATAAACGAATAAAGTTACTCATAAATAGTGTGTTTGTTCGGAAATATGTTGGGCAGCTAAAATATTGCAGATTTGCATATTAAGAGAAGATGAGGTTTGTATTTTCGTATAAGATCCATTTGAAGATGATATGTAGAAGTTTATA